>NZ_JACJFF010000032.1:0-48084 GCF_014164465.1 Vibrio sp. SG41-7
GTGCTTGCAGCCCCAACCCGAGCATAAAAATATCAGAAGAATTCAATGTGGCTGGACCTTGTATTGGAGCCTATTTAGGAGGTGCATATTTTAACCCAAATCCACACAAAACGTCGAAGAGCCAGTTGATTTTTCATATACGCCAGAAACGAAAAATGTCGCATCCATGCGACATTTTTCTTTTGGCGGCCAAACCAGTTTTGCTATATCCATTCTAGATTTCAATCCATTAGGAGATTATTCAGAATGTACTTATAAGACGCTGTTAATGTTGATTAGTTCCCGTTACGCCGCATTTTTTTTCGATTTATTTTCTAAGTCGAATGACGCTGCGATTAACTTCTTGGTGTAGTCATTTTTCGGTGCATTGAAAATATCTTCGGCAGACCCTTCTTCCATCACTTCACCCTTCTGCATCACCAATACACGATCCGACAGTGCTTTCACTACCGAGAGATCATGGCTGATGAACAGGAAGCCGATATTGTGCTTGGCTTGAATGTCTTTCAGCAGGTCAATCACGGTCAGTTGTACTGAGCGATCGAGTGCTGAAGTTGGTTCATCCAGCAAAATGAAAGAGGGCTCTAGAATCAGTGCGCGAGCAATCGCGATACGTTGTCTTTGTCCGCCAGAGAACTCATGCGGATAACGGTTTATTGAATTTGGCTCTAAGCGAACTTCAATCAATGCTTTGCGCGCTCTTTCTAAACGTTCTTGCTTGGATAGATGAGGTTGATGCACCGTTAAGCCTTCGGTGATGATTTCCCCAACTGTCATGCGTGGTGATAAAGAACCATAAGGATCTTGGAACACCATTTGGACATCTTTCTTGAGCTTGTGACGCTCTTTATCATTTAATAAGCTAACGTCTTGGCCTTTGTAAACAATACGTCCGGTACTTGGCAGCAAGCCGATTAACGCTCGTCCCAGTGTTGATTTTCCTGATCCGGATTCACCAACAATACCCAAGGTTTCGCCTTGTTTAAGATTCAACGAAATGCCTTTTACGGCTTCGAAGTACTGACTTTTACTCTTGATGAAATGTGATTTAACCAAGAACTGAACTCGGATGTCGTCAGCAGACAATAGCTCTGGGGCTGACGCCTCAACAGGAACCTTGGCGCCTTTAGGAATCGAGTTAATCAGCATGCGTGTGTAATCGTGTCTTGGATTCTCGAATAAGGCTTGAGTCATCCCTTCTTCAACTAGCTCACCTTTGCACATCACCAGAACACGGTCGGCAAAATGTTTTACTACGCCAAGGTCATGGGTGATGAACAGAATTGCCATGCCCATTTTGTTTTGGATTTCTTTGATAAGAGAAAGCACTTCCGCTTGTACGGTCACATCCAATGCGGTGGTGGGTTCGTCGGCAATCAAAATGTCGGGCTCGTTGATCAAAGCCATCGCAATCATGATGCGCTGCAACTGACCGCCTGAAAACTCATGCGGATACTTGTTGTAAGCTTGTTCTGGCATTGGTAAATGCACAAGATTGAAAAGCTCTAGCACACGCTGTTTTGCTTTTGATTTCGATACATTGCGGTGACACATAATGGCTTCAGCTACTTGTGTGCCCACGCGCAGGTATGGGTTGAGAGAGGTCATCGGTTCCTGAAAGATCATGCCGATTCTGTCGCCACGAATCGACTGCATTTCTCGTTCAGTCTTGCCAAGTATTGATTGCCCCTCAAATTCTATTTCAGATTGAGCATCAATGATGGCGTTATCAGGGAGCAAACGCATGAGTGCGTTAGAAGAGACTGATTTACCTGAACCTGATTCACCAACAATGGCCAAGGTTTCGCTAGAATTAAGGGTAAAGTTAACCTTTTTTACCGCATCAATGATTCCATCATTGGTTGTGAAGCTAACGGAGAGGTTATTGACTTTAAGAATGGCCCGGTCCGACATGATATATCCTTATCAATTTAAGACATTAGGTGAAGATTTCACTTCTGACGTGGTTTTAAGTTGCCCAAAATGGTGATGAGCACGTTGAATTTGTTCTAGTTCGAGCATCCAATACGAACTGCGTTGAGCACTGCAAAAAGCGATCAAATGATTGAGTAGATCTTCACTCTGTTTTTCCAGCAGTGAATAGGTGCGTTGGATCAGTTCTGTGCTTTCGAGAGAGATAAATTGCATCAGTGCGTAAGACTGATTCAAGGTGTCGAAGGCTTGCTGATGATGGCCTAAACGGTTGAAAATCTCTGATTGAGCGACACTTGCGTCTCTAAGCCCTGCAAGTAGACAGGCAAATTGGCAGGGCTTGATGTCGCTTTGGTATGCAGCATCTTGGATGTGGTGAGGAAGAGATGTTAGAACATCACCATACAGGCGCTGTGCTTCTGGCCAGTGACCTTGTTCCATTAACTGTTCAGCTTTTAGGTAGTGCATCCAGCATCGTTCAATTTCCATATCCACATCCTCAATTTATAATATCTGAAAATGTTAATGATATTTATTATCAAATGCAAATTAAAATCATTCACATGTTAAGTTGGTAAATAAAGTGGCCGGTTATTCTTAAAAATGGCTCAAATTGTGCGTTATTTGCTCAGTTGAACAGCGATGTTGCGTAAGTCACTAAATTTATAGGAAATTACATCTACACTGATTTTATCTACACCCAAGTAATGAAGGACTAAGGAGGCGGCGATGGCGATGCAAAGACTCAATACAGAACAGCTGTATAAGGTAGCGGAACTCGATAAGCTACCATGTAAGTCGACCAAAGAACTGGCTCCAATTGACGAAATCGTCGGGCAAGAACGTGCACAAAAGGCCGTTGAGTTCGCGATGTCAATCAAGGAAAAGGGTTACAACATTTATGCGATAGGGCGAAATGGTTTGGGTAAGCGCACCATGATTTTGCGCTATCTAAACCGACACACTCAAGAGGTCCAAGAGCTTTTTGATTGGTGTTATATCGCGAACTTTGAAGATATTCGTACACCGAAGGTACTCAAGTTGCCACGTGGCGTGGGCAGCAGCTTAAAGCAAGACATTGAAAAGCTGATGCGTAAATTGCTTAAAGCCATGCCGCTCGCATTCGACAATGAGATGTACTTTAGCCGTGCAGATAGGCTTAAAAACCAATTGGCCACGAAGCAACAAGCTGCACTCGAAACAATTAGCCAAGAAGCGAAAGACAAGGGCATCAACCTGACGATTACCACTCAGGGTGATTACCAGTTTGTCGCAATGAATGGGGATGATCTTCACACCGAAGAGAGCTTCGATCTGCTTTCGCCAGAAGAGCAAGACCAGTTCGATAAAACCATTGATGGATTGGAAGTGGGTCTACGAACCATTTCTCGCGAACTGACCGAGCTTGAAGAGACGTATACAGAGAAAATTCAAAAGCTTAATGATGATACGGCGCGAGATGTGATCACGCACTTCATCAAGCAGTTGAAGCAAGATTACAGCCAATATGCAGATATCAAAAAGTACCTGACGGCACTGCGTAAAGACATTGTCGACAACGCAGATATTTTCTTGGAAGAGAGCACAGAGCAAGCAGAAGTTGCGACCGCCTCTTTGGATAAGAAAATGCCACGTCGTTACAAGGTTAACGTGATTGTGAGCCAGAAGGAGGAGACGCTGCCGATCGTGGTTGAAGAGAATCCGAATTATCACTCTCTGTTTGGCTATGTCGAGACGGCAACTTTTAAAGGCACTGTATTTACGGACTTCTCATTGATTCGCGCTGGTAGTTTACATAGAGCCAATGGCGGTGTGTTGTTGATGGATGCGGTTAAAGTCCTCGAACAGCCTTATGTTTGGGAAGGCCTGAAGCGCGCGCTACGTTCGCGTCAATTGAGCTTCACTTCCTTAGAAAAAGAGGTCACGTTAACGGGAGCGGTATCGCTTGATCCAGAACCTATTCCATTAGACGTTAAGATCATTTTGTTTGGTGATTACCGCACTTATCAACTGCTACAACATTACGATGCAGAGTTTGGTGAACTGTTCCGTGTGACGGCCGATTTTGAAGATGAGATGAAGCGTACTGCGGATTCTGAAATGCATTATGCACGCTTCATTTCGAGCATCGTACATGACAACAACATGCTGCATTGTGATCGTAAAGCGATTGCTCGCATCATTGAGCACAGTTCTCGTCAGGCGGGTGACCAAGGTAAGTTGTCGCTGCACTCGGCACACATTGCGAATCTGCTTCGTGAGTCAAACTACGTAGCGAGAGGCTCAAAATCGAACCTGATTCGTGCAACGCACGTCGACCAAGCGTTATCTAACCAACAGATGCGTGTCGGACGATTGCAAGACAGCGTAATGGAAACCTTCACTAACGGTACAACGCTAATCCATGTTGATGGTCAGGCGGTTGGGCAAGTGAATGCTCTGTCAGTACTCAGTACTACCGATCATATGTTTGGTGCGCCGAACCGAATCACGGCTACCACAGCTTACGGTGATGGTGAAGTGATTGATATTGAAAGAAACGTAGACCTAGGTGGCAGTATTCACTCGAAAGGGGTGATGATCTTGTCGGCTTACCTTTCTTCAGTGTTTGGTAAGACAGCCAAAGTTCCGCTCACCACTAACATCACCTTCGAACAATCGTATGGTGGCGTCGATGGTGACAGTGCGAGTATGGCCGAGTTTTGTGCGGTGGTGTCTGCGTTTTCTAAGCAGCCAAACCGCCAAGATATTGCGATTACCGGCTCAATGAACCAGTTCGGTGAGTCTCAGCCTATTGGTGGTGTGAACGAGAAAATTGAAGGTTTCTTTGATGTGTGTGAAATCAAAGGACGTTCAAACGAACAAGGGGTGATAATCCCACGTTCGAATGTTCATAACTTAATGCTGCGCGGTGACATCGTGAAAGCGGTTGAAAAAGGTGAGTTCAATATCTGGGCGATTGACCATGTCACAGAGGCGATTGAACTGTTCACTGGCAAAGCCGCAGGTGAGGCAAGTGATGAGGGTAGCTATCCAATTGATACTATCTTTGGTATCGCTCAAGCTAAACTGAACGCACTGCGTAAATAGTTGTATAGCTGTATAGCTAGTTTATGCCTAGATAAACAGATAAACAGATAAAAACAGCCAAAACGCAAAAGCCATCGATTCTAGAGTCGATGGCTTTTTTATTGGTTGCGACTTTGCTCGCGAGTGAGTGGTTTGTATTTGGTCAATTCACGAATTAGACGAGCGCAGTGTGTTAAATGATCTTAGCCGTTTCGTAAGCAGAGCTTGGTGCCATCGAACTTCAATTTTGCCAACAAGTGTTTAGCGTTAGCGCGGCCAATATCATCAAATTCCACACCGTATCGAGCGTAGTGCGTCGATTTTTGCAGATTACAGATGATGCCTCTCAATGGAGGGATAAGAGGGCCATTGTAGTTTTCAGGTGTAATCTCGATAGACACTCGATCGGCAATCTGAATTGCACGAGAGGTCGGTGAGGTCACAAAACGACAACCACTTTTCGATAAGTCTCTTATCTCACAGTTTGCTCGTTGGTCGTTGAAGATAATTCTTGAAGCCAAGTTCACTTCATAGCGTGTTTCTTTACGCAGCTGAGTGACTTGCATCGTGCTTGGTGTCGAAAGCACAAGAATAGGGAAAGGTTCACCAATCTTATGGTGAATTTGGCTTCTAAAGTGAATAAGTGCGCCTTCACCTCGTAGAGAATAGGCACGAGCGGTCATCCAAAAACCTTCTTGAAAGAAAAAGTTCAGATCTTCATTGGATACCTCGGGAACCTCAACCACAATACAGTTATCACTGTGCGTACCGATAAACTTGGTGGTGGCGAGAAACTTAGTGCCAACTGGAGTCGAGACATTTAATGTCAGTTCACTGCCGTGCTCAATCATGGCCAGTGCATCGGTGCTGTTTATCGTAGAAACGGTGCGGTTACGAGGGTCTTGAAGTGCCTGATTATGCTCCAAAGGCTTCTTCAGTGGTGCGTTCATTATATATTCTCCATGCGCCAACATGCGTCTGTTAGTTATATTGGTAACTTGCTAACAAGGGGTTATTACGTGCTAGATTGAGTAGGCGTACTCACATAGATTTATAGAGTGCCTTTTATCATTGCTGTTTTTATATTAAGCCGATGGCACTGAATTAACTACTTTGTTTGTAAGTACTTAGTTTTATTTATATGCACTTGCGTTAGTCTATTACAAGGAACTCATACTTCAAACTTTTATTGTTTGTCGTATCAATTATTTGCAGGAGTTGAGAATGCAGGCAGTAAAATGGGATCAAGAAGTGAACCAGATCACAGTTGAACTAGAACCCAACCAGTTCGCGGTCGTTAAGTATCAAAAGGACGGAGATGTACTACATATCACCTCGACACGAATCCCTGATGAACTACAAGGTAAGGGCTTTGGCAAGGTGATGATGGAGTCGGTCTTGCCTGAAATTGAACAAGCAGGCTTCAAAATTGTGCCGGTTTGTAGCTATGTCGTTCACTACATGAATAGGCAGCCACAGTGGTCACATCTTCTATCTGATAAAGCATAGCAACGAGTAATATGTCTCAATCAATATCGTCAAATAATCGGGCTCAACCTGAAGCGAGTTCAAGTCAAAATCAGCCAGAGCTTTATCAACAAGAGTTTTATCAAAATGAGCTTTATCAAAAAATAGCGACCTCGTTGGGTTGTCACCAAGGGTTTGATGTCCAAGTGATTCAACGCCTGTGGGGTGGATATGGCGAGTTAGTGCGCTTGGTCTTTTCTCAAGAAGGCCATGCTGAACTGAAAAGTGTGATTGTTAAACATGTCGCGTTGCCAGATAAAGCAGAACACCCAAAGGGTTGGAATACCAAACTCTCTCACCAACGAAAGGTGCACTCTTACCAAGTGGAAACGGCTTGGTATCAATCGTTCACTCAACAGTGGGATGAGCGTTGCCCTGTACCTGCAGGGCTGCATTGTGAGCTACAAGAAAGCGAGTGGCTGATTGTGATGCAAGACTTAGCCGAAATCGGCTTTCCGTTGGTTTCTCAGTTTGATGTGCTTGCTGTTTCTGACGATCTGGCAACCAAAGATACTCCGTACGAATGCGCGTCTACCTACACCTCAATCGAGCAAAAACAACGTGATGCCTGCCTAAAGTGGCTTGCTAATTTTCATGCGAAGCATATCCATATCGACCAAGAGCAGTCTGCATCATTATGGAAAATAGGTACTTACTGGCATTTAGACACGCGCCCTGACGAGTTAAATGCGTTGGTTGATTTACCATTGAAGAACCAAGCCAAGCACATCGACCGTTTACTCAAAGAATGTCCATATCAAACTTTGGTACATGGCGACGCCAAGCTTGCCAATTTCTGTTTTGATTCAGAAAGCCAAAACGCTGCTGCGGTCGATTTCCAATATGTGGGTCATGGTTGTGCGATGAAAGATGTCGCCTTGTTCATGAGTAGTGCGGTGAGGCCGCAAGATTGTGCAGAGCTTGAATCACAGATGTTAGAGACTTACTTCCGATACTTGGAAGAGGCATTGGCGTACTATCAGCCACAGCTTTCCTTCGATGATGTTGAAGCCGCATGGCGGCCAATGTTTTACGTGGCGTGGGCTGATTTTCAACGTTTTGTAAAAGGCTGGAGTCCAGAGCACTGGAAGATAAACCCGTATACTGAGCATTTGACTTTACAAGTGCTCACTCAATTAGACGAACAGGAGTCCGTCAATGTTCGATAGAACCGCGAGCTGGAAAACGCCGCAAAACTTCTTATTACTGATTTCGATTGTTGTCCCTATTGCGTTTTCGAGTTGGATGGCTTTGCTTAATAACTTCGTGATTGAGAAAGCGAATTTTGATGGTGCTGATATTGGCTTGCTGCAAAGTGTTCGTGAAATCCCGGGCTTCTTAGCGTTTACTGTGGTGTTTGTTTTAGCCTTCATTCGAGAGCAACGCTTTATGTTGATATCGCTGGCGATGCTGACTGTAGGCACGGCGATTACAGGTTTATTTCCTACACTCACAGGCTTGTTGCTGACTACGGTTTTGATGTCTACGGGTTTTCACTATTTTGAAACGCTGAAGCAGTCTCTGTCACTGCAATGGCTGAGTAAAGAAGAAGCGCCAGAGATGTTAGGTAAGATGATCTCCGTTGGCGCGTTGGCTTCGTTAATCACTTATGGCTCAATTTGGGTGATGCTAGAGCAGCTCAAGCTTGATTTTGCATGGGTGTATGGCATCACTGGGGGCATCGGTTTCGTTTTAGTATTGGTGATGACTTTTGGTTTCCCTGAATTTCAAACTAAGACCCAGCAAAATAAGAAATTGGTATTGAGAAAGCGTTACTGGCTCTACTACGCGCTAACGTTTATGAGTGGTGCAAGAAGACAAATCTTCACGGTGTTTGCAGGCTTCTTGATGGTCGAGAAGTTCGGTTACTCGGCTGCTGACATCACGCTACTGTTCTTAATCAACTATCTGTTTAACTTCTTGTTCGCAAAACGCATTGGTAAATTTATTGGTGTAGTGGGTGAGCGTAAGGCGCTTATCTTCGAGTATGTGGGTTTGATTGGTGTGTTTGTTGGTTATGGCTTGGTGCAAAGCGCTGAGTGGGCGGCAGCACTTTACGTGGTCGATCATCTGTTCTTTGCGTTGGCATTGGCGATCAAAACCTACTTCCAGAAAATTGCGGATCCTGCTGACATGGCCTCAACCGCGGGTGTCTCTTTCACCATCAACCATATTGCAGCGGTTGTTATTCCAGTCGCGTTTGGTGTGATTTGGCTGTCGTCTCCTGCAACGGTTTTTTACATTGGTGCAGCAATGGCAGTAGTTTCTTTGGCGCTGTCTTTAAACATCCCTAAGAAGCCTGAAGAGGGCAATGAAGTTCGGATATTTAGCTGGCGCTAAGTTGGTTTCAATCTGATGAGATAGACAAAAAGCTCCAATAGCGATATTGGAGCTTTTTTGTATGTGCTATTTGGTAGTCAAAGGCGTGACGTTCTAAACGGATTACTTCTTATGCCACCTGTTTTTCTAATGAGCCTGAAAAGCGCTTCTTGTAGCTGCGTAACATACTCAGGCTGAATATGGCTGTTACGGTTTCCGCGAACAGGATACTCGCCCAAATCCCTTGCTCTGGGAATAGCTTTGGCAAAATCATGATGCCCAATGCGACGAACACAAAGCCGCGGCCAAGAGATATCAGTGTTGCTTGTTTAGGTTTGGCCGTTGCCTGAAACAGGTTGGCGATCACTAAGTTGATGCCCATTAGTGGTACAGCAAAGAAGAAGAACGTTAATGCCGTGGCTGACAGTGCAATCAAATCACTTGAATCACCCAAATAGAGGGCTGCGATTTGAGGCGCAAGCAGGTACACAATAACCATAAACACCAAGCCGCTACCAATTGCACTTTTTAAACCTAAGCGAAAAATCGCTTCGATTCGGTTTGGCTGATTGGCACCATGATTGAAGCTGATGATTGGCTGGCAGGCTTGAGCGATTCCGACCATCACAAACAAAGCGAATACCCCGATATTTGCCGTTAAGCCATAGGCGATAATATGATTATCACCAAACTGATGCAGCAACACGTAGTTGAACAGCAAGATTGTCATCGCGGCGGTTACCTCAATAAAGAAGGTCGGTGTACCTATTTTTAGGATGCTTGGCAGTTTGTCTAAACCAATTCCTTTTAGGCTCAGTTCCAAGGTGCCTTGTTTACGTACAAAGTGGCTCAATAGAATACAAGCGATAACACCTTGCGCAATGGCTGTACCGTATGCTGCCCCTTTCATACCCCAGCCCCACTTTAAGACGAAGAAGTAATCCAACACTAGATTGACCACAGCACCTATCGACATCGCGTAAGTCGCCAGTTTTGGGTTGGTGTCGTTACGAACAAAGCACGACATGACCCAAGCTAACGAGTACAACACAAAGAATGGCAGCATTACAGCCAGGTAATCGTGAGTCAGTTCAGCCATGTATCCAGAAGCGCCCATTAACGCAATCATGTCGTCTAGAAAATACAGAGCAATGCTGACTGAAATGGTGCTAAGCACGGCGGTACTGAGCATTGATTGGCTAAAGAGGGTTTGACCCGACGCTGAATTTCCTTTGCCAACTTCGATAGACATAAGCGCTGCACCGCCAATGCCAACCATCATCGCGATAGCGGTAAATATCGAGAAAGCAGGGATGGTCAAAGCGATAGCACCAAGCCCATCAGGGCCAACACCACGTCCGACGAACCATGCGTCTCCCATGATGAAGAGAGACTTGATCACCATGCCAGTTAGCGCTGGCCAAAGGTACTGATAAAAGGATTTAGATATAGGATCGGTTTTTAGGTTGATGGCCATTCGAGAGTGCTCCCAACAAGTTGGATGTAACCAAAGTGGATGAAATAAAGAGGGAGCATTATCCGAACTTAACTGGGCTCTAAAAAGGGATGATCTGCGTGTTATGTTGCACTATCTGCACATCGAGTTCGAAACTCTGCAGGTGACTCATTCATCTGGCCACGGTAAAAACGGCTGAAATAGGCGGGGTCTTCGAAGCCAAGTTCAAAGGCGATGGTTTTAATTGTCTTGGTCGAAAAAATCAATTCTCGGTTCGCTTCCAAGATGATTCGATCGTGGATCAATTGGGTGACCGTCTTACCTCGTTCAGCCTTCACGATCTCATTGATGCGCTTGTTAGTTATCGATAGCGCTTGCGCATAAAACTCACAATGTTTGTGGGTAGTGTAGTGTTGCTCAATCAAATCGACCACTTGGTTTACTCGGCTGTCGCGCACTTCGCCTTTCAATGATGATTGGCTGGCGAAACGTAATATGTAGCGCAAAAAGCTATTCATGAGGGACTCTACCAAATCCCAGTCGCTCTCTTCTCGTGCACACTCCTCTTTAATCATAGTGAAAATAGGCAGTAGGTAGCGGTTGCCTTCTTCACTGCAATCTAAGTAGGGAGGACGACTTTGATGCATGGCAAAAACGGTGTCGACCAGCTGTGTGTTGCGATGGTTGGTTTTGACAAAGCCTGGCGTAAACACCAGTAAACGAGCGCTTTCTCCCACTAGTTCAGATCGGTGAACCTGACCCGGAGCAATGGTAAAAATACGGCCGACCTTGTTGTCATAGTCTACAAAATCAATGCTCTGACTGCCTAAGCTATCTACGCACCACACCAACTCCCAGTATTCATGTCTGTGCGGTTCTAAGAATGCGTCGTCGCTGTTAGTCAGTTCCTCAACCCTACAAGGTTGACCTTTAATCAGGCGCATGTGTTTGATGGGAGTTCTCATGACATTCCTTGGTTGAAGACAGATGGTGCAGTTAAGACTAGAGTCGGTTGTTCTCAGCGTTTCTAATGTAGTCGATTGCGACTTTTAAGTCATTCGCTTGCCATTATCAATGAGTGATGGGCAGTGAAAGAATGGACGCGGTGAAATAGATAGGAGTGTGAGAGGGGAGTGAGTTAAAACTTAGATTTGAGTCGCTAAATAGAACCCTAGAAGCGCATTGCGGGCTTCTAGGGTAAATTCATAGAACTTAGTTGCTACTTACTGTTTTCAAAGAAGAGCGCAGCTTGAAGATTCCCTTAGGTGCCTTGGTCAGCAAGATGCCACAAAGTAGAGGGATCATCATAAGCAGAGACTGTTCAGATAGAACCTCACCATTGATGTAGCAAGAGATCAGCAGCGCAACCACTGGGAAGATTAGGAAGCAGATAGACGCTTGGAACGGCGTCGAAACCTGTCCTAATTTAAAGTAAGCCACAATGCCGCCAACACTCGCCACAAAACCTAGGTACACGACAGCTGAGATTGAATCCCAAGTGAAGGATTCAACATTAACGCTTTCACCCATTGCAGAAACTGCGAACAAGAATAGAGAAGCAATTAAGCTCGGAACGGCGTTGTAGGTTAGAACTTCGATTCCTTTGCAGTGCTTTTGAACTAAAACATACATCACTGCGTGAATGGCAACAGCAAGGCCTAAACAAACCGTGCCAATAAGGTAGTCATCACCACCCATTTGCATTTCATTACCAAGGATTAAACATAGGCTCACAACAGCTGTGACCAAACCAAAGATTTGATGTTTCGCCAATCGTAGGCCTAGGAATAAACCCGACATCAGCATGACAGCGACTGGCATGTTGGCGAAGATGATCGACGCTAGACCAGAAGAGATGTATTGCTCACCATAGATCATCAAAGTGAACGGAATAGCAAAATACATCAGTGCCACAATAAGCAGCCATTGACGTTTACCTTTAGGGAAAAGCAAAGGTTGGTTGAAGACTTTTGCTAATACCGCAAGCAGAGGTGCTGCAAGTAAAAAGCGTAACGCAGTGGCAAAAATAGGTGGGATAGAATGCAATGCCACTTCCATAGCGAACCAAGTGGTTCCCCAAATTAAGCAAACAGAGACAAAAAGCAAGATAGTTAGCGACTTCGAATTCATGGTGACTACTCATTAATAATTATTTTAAATCATAGGCTTGTGGCGCCTTAATGACGTGGCACAGTATAGAAAGGTAGTCGGAGAAAAGTTTTGCCTTTTTATCTCTAATTTGAGTTTTTTGTGGAAATTAAATCTATAATGTAGTTGTTTTGAAGGAAATTATTTCATTTTAGATAATTTAAACAAAGTCATTATTCTTTGTGAGGTTTAATTTTGGTCGATAAATCGCCAGTTTAGCGACGTATGGCAATTTGATTGAAAGATATTAAGAATAAGATTCAGCGTGTTGTTTTAGGTGTTCAATAAAGGCGCGAATTCTGGCTGGCACCTGTAACCCATAATTATGTACGACATAGAAAGAGGCTTTAAGAACTTGATCTTTGGGCAAGATGTTTACCAATGTTCCTTTTTTCAGGTCTTCTTCAATTGCTTGTTTAGGTAAACAGGCAATCCCCAACCCATTTAAGGCCATCATGCGGATGGTCGGAACGCTATCTCCGATTCGACTTGCCCTGAATTGATACGTGCTTACTTTGCCCTTATTAATTTCAAAGCTTCTTTGGCTGTTGATTCCTTCCCACTGATTGGCAATGTAGTCATATTGGGAGAGGTCACTTGGCGTGATTGGCTGCGGTATTTGCGCCTTAGTAAGATAATCTGGGTGACAACACAGTACCTGATGAAGCTCTCCGAGCTTAAGTGCACGAGACGTTGAATCAGGAAGAGCCCCAACAGTGACCGACAGGTCTATGTATTTCTCGATAAGATCTACGCGCATATCGTTGGCCAATAGTTGAGGCTCGATACGAGGGTGGCTTTTCATAAACTCACACATTGCAGGTCCAATAAGATGTGTCATCACTGTGTGTGGGGATGTGATGGTGATAGTGCCTGCAAAATCAGAACAGGACTCGCGCACTTCTTCTTCCGCAAGCGACATTAACTTTCGCATTTCTAAGCATCGTTGATAAAAACGTTGTCCAGCGTCGGTTAAGGATTGGCGACGTGTTGTTCGAGTGAGTAATTTCACACCAAGGTGTTGTTCAAGCCCTTGTAAGTGATGGCTAACGACAGATTTTGAGAGATCTAGCTTATCAGCCGCTTTCGTTATGGAGCCCGATTCTACAATTTGAGCGAACACTTGCATGCGATGCAATTCGTTTTTCATGGTGATTTATTGTCTCATTAGATCGAACTATGTTTCAAATTTTACTGTATTTATCTATTTTTACAAACAAGTAAGATTCTCCTCGTACCTTAACAAGATAAGAAAACGGAGAGAATGATGACTATTTTAGTGCAATTTACCTTGAGCCACACTGAAGATAAAACGGCAGAGATCGTTGAGTTTTTTAACGAAATATTGCCAGATACTCGTACTTTTAACGGCAACCTTTCTGCGGAGCTTTATCAAAAAGATTTGGCAGAAAATTCCTTGGTTTTATGTGAAGAATGGGAAAGTACCGCTCACTTTAATGAATACATTGCTTGGCGCAAAGATATTGGTGATTTTGACCGTTTAGGCGCGATGCTTACGGATATGCCAATTATCACCGTCATGTCAAAAATCGTCACAGCCTCTGAGGGGTAATGATGAATAAGATATGGAGCCCTTCTTCAGTACCCGCTCCAGCCGCTAATTATCATCAATGTGCGTTAATCCCCGCAGGTTCAACGCGGTTGCACATCGCTGGGCAACTAGGGATTGATTGCGAAGGGATGGTGGCTGAAAGTGCGGAACAACAGATTGTACTGGCTTGGAAAAATCTGAGAAGTGTGCTTCAGGCAAACCAAATGGATATCGAAGATTTAATCAGTGTAAGGCTGTACTTAGTGGATCGGAATGATATGTCTGACTATCAAGCCGCAAAGCAGCGATTGCCTTTCGATGTTGGTGGTCTCCCAACGACATTACTGTTTGTGCAAGGGCTCTTTGACGAGCGATGGAAAGTTGAAATTGAGGCCGAAGCAGCGAAACTGATTTAAGTCGATCTCTGTATACTCAATTGATATGAAAGACATGATATGAAGCAAAAAGCCCCTTTATTTAATCAGACTATAAAGGGGTGAGAGCTACCACACGAAACGGTAAACTAAAAACGTAGGTTGAAGCCTAGCTCAACGCTACCATCAGAACGGAATACGTCTCCCGGACTAACGCGCTTTTGACCGAATGTATATTTCACATACGGTTCCACCCATTTGGGTTTCAGCGTAAAAGTGACGTCTTGGCTGTTGTAATAGCCTTTTGAGCCCGTTAATTGGCGGTCATGACTGAATGAATAGGAAAAGTTCATAAACTGTGTGGGAGAGTAACTGGTACCAACCGTGTTCTTCCATTCCCTATCTGTCATATCTATGAGGGATAAAGAAACATCGCGCCATTCATGCGATGTATTAGCAAAAACCATAATGTTACTCGTGATAGCTGTGCCACCAAATAGGCCTATGTCGTAGATATCGATAAGATCTGCTCGGCCATAACTTACGAAAGCTTCAGTGTAAAAGTTACCCAACATCAAGCCGTAACCAGTCCCTATTTCTAGGTAACCTTCCGAGTCAATTTCTGCACTGATGTTGATTTCTTCAGTTGCTTGAATGACACCAGAGACTGTACCTATCCAGCTGTCTCCGGCTTTTGCTGTTTGAAAACTTAAACTCGGCTCGTGGTAGCTTAATGTTTGTAATTGATGGTCGTTTGCATATATGGCAAAGGGCATCAATAAAGTGATCAATAGTCGTTTCATCGTGTTCTCAACTCTCAAATAAAAAGGAGCCGCTAATAAGCGGCTCCTTTGCTTTTATCTTTATTATTTTTTATTAGCTACGACTAGCGCGGTCTTTTACTGCTTGTTTAATTTGTTGACGTTGTTCTTGAGAAAGAGATTGAATTTTTTCACGAAGTTCTCGAGGGTCTTTATCAATTCCGTAGCCTGGGTCTATGTTATCGAAGCCATTGTCGATAATACCTAGTGCACCTTTTACGTTGTCTTTTAGGTCTTGGTTTACTGAACCCCAGATGATTTTTCCATCTTTATCGGTTACTAGGACCAACTCACCACCATTGAAACCTTCGATTGTAATAACCACACTGTTTTTCATTTCTTCACGGTGTACATTTTTTACCAATGAGTCGTTGTCAAAGCCTGGGTCGTTAATGATAGGGTGATCGGCTTCAGGTCCTTCCCAGTTGATGCGCTTTATTACTCCATCAGTAATTGTAATATCGACAGACTTAGTACCATCAATAGAACTAATTTGGACGTAACCACCGTAGTTTATTACATCGACCATAATTAGCTGATCGTTAACTCTAATCTGGTATAAGCCACTACCATCTTCGTTTACATCAACTGCGCGAGCTTCAGCAACTTCTTCGCCGTTGAATTTTATTGAGCCATCTTCACTTACAAACCAAACGTCACTTGGGTTAACACCGTAATCGGGATCCGGCTCTGGAGAGTTCGGGTTGCCAAAATCTGGGTCAACTGGCGTTTTGATTTCGGATGCAATCAAGCGGCCATTTTCAACGGTGAGTACAACTTCTCCACCGTGGTTGCCGTGGAAGACAATAGCATCGCCCTCTTTTTGAATGTAACCAACGGTATCGCCGTTTGTATTCTTCACTTCATTGCCATCGGTGATGAAAACAGTGTCATTAATGAGAACAATGGTATTTCCATTGTTCCCTTGCATAAGTCTAGCTTTATGGTTTCCTTCATCACCGTCTACTAATGCAACGTTGAAGTGCTCTCCTTCAATATGTTGAACATCTGCAATCCCATCTTGAGTTGCTGGTGGATTGCTACTTGAACCAGAAGAAGAACAACCCGCTAGGAAAGAGGCTGCGATAAGTGTGCTTAATAGTTTTAGTTTCATGGTTTACTCTCAAATATTGTATAGGAACAAAGGTTGCTTCTTGCAGTGTTATGTGGAGTTCCTAGCCGATGAGAGAAGTATAGGGATGGAACAAAAAAGCCTCTAATCCCTTAAAAGAATAGAGGCCTTAACGATGAGTTATTAATGAAACAGAGTAAAGAGGGTGATAACCGTTAGTTATCATTGAGCAATAGCTCGAGTTTTTTCTTGAGCCACAATGTGACCGGACTGTTTCGATTTTTATGGTGGTAATACGCACAAACGGTTGGTTGAACGTCTGTGCTATCGAATAGCAAGTTTATTACTCGAAGTGACGTTTTCTGCTCGATCTCCAGAAACTTAGAAGCAGGAAAAATCATGTCTGAGTTTCTTACGACATCAATGACAGCGGATGGTAGTTCTGAGCGAAAACCAATGTTGGCAGTATGACCCTTTATCTTGAGAATCTTCTCCGCAATAGATTGATGGGAGTTCCAATCAACGGCAATCACAGATGCAAGCTCAAAATTTACACCATCTTTTATTTCTAGATAATCGTTTTTGTATGGGTGATCTTCTCTTACATAGCCTTTAAATGTGTCTTTTGCGATAGGCTGTTGCAGTAGCTCTTTCGGCGCGTGATTTATCTCATAGTTCAATCCGATGTGTACTTCATCGTTGATGATGTCGGTCATCGTTGTGCCTGACCAATTTAATAGTTGAACTTGTACCTGAGGCGCTTCTGCTCTTATTGCTTTAAAAAGTTTACTTGAAAGGGATGAAAGCAAATATGGAGATAGGGCGACTTTAACAATACCTTCAAGCTCTTCAGGATTGAATTCGTTGCTATTGTTTAATGCTGAAGAGAGTTCATCAAGTATTGGAGAAATACTCTCAGCCAACATGTTTGCGTGTTCAGTTGCGCGCAAACCGTGGTGAGTTTTGACAAATAACTCATCGTCGAAATGATCACGTAATCTTTGGAGAGCTTTACTTATTGCAGGTTGAGATACGAATAGGCGATCGGAGGCTCTCCGCATATTTCGTTCTTGATGCAGAATAATAAAAGTGCGGAGTAGATTTAAATCCAAATTGGAAAATAGGTCTTTTGCCATATTGAGTACCGAAATAAATTTGTAATTTAATAATAAGATGGTGTTCGGTCTAGGACAAATAGATATTTCGCATAGGTGTGATGCCAGTAAAATAAAACCCGCACTTGGCGGGTTTATTAGTAACACTCTAAATCTTTTTACTGCGTAACAGGCTTAACTTGTTTGGTTTGTCTTACCGCAAGGATAAGTTGCGGCAGCAGTGACATCACGATCATGCCAGTCATTAGTGAATATTGGACTGCAGTGAATGATTCACCCATTAACACCATGCCCGTCACGATGCCCGCAACTGGGTTTGCAATACCGCCGAAGGTGAAATCAACCACCGACATACGTTGTAGCAACCACACATACATGCCGTAACCCAGCGCTGTGTTTAGCCCAATCACCCACAATAGACCCATAGCATTACGATAATCGAAATGAGTGACAGCATTAACATAAGGCTGCGGGTCGATGAACGCATGAACGCCAGAAGCGACACACAAAATCGTACCACCCAAAATTAGCTGCCACGTTAATACCTTCCACCAATGCATGCGATTACCCAGTGATTTGGTAATGCTGCTGCCGATGACAATACACATGATTGCGGCGAACATGGCACCTAAACCGATCGGGTTTAATGCGATCTGACTTGGATTAAACAATATCCACGCTAAGGTGATCAAGCCAATACCAGACAAAGCTTGAATCAAATGCGGGCGCTGCTTTTTCACTACCCAGTGGAAGATCATCGCGAACACCGGCACAGAGATCATACCCACGCCAGAGATTGCCGAAGGCAGCGTTAGCGCCATTACGAAGATCAAGCCAAAGAAGGTCGCAATATTGATAAGGCCCAATGTGAAAATGATCTGCCACTCGCCTTTTTTAGGCAGCGTTGGTTTTACCGCTAGCAATAACAAACCAGCAGGTAACGCACGCAAAGCACCCAATAATAATGGTGGCCACTCCTGTAGCGTAAATTGCGTCACTGCATAGGTTGTTCCCCAAAAGAATGCGGGGATCATTGCTAATAATATGTTCATCTGAAATATCTTTACGTTAAGATAACTATTGTGTGAACTGTATACTGAGAACTAGTGGTTGTAAAGTATCTTTATGTTAAACTAGTTTGAAGTAATCAGACTAATAACGGAGCGAGATCGCAAATGGATGCTATCGACCGCGTAGTAGAGCAATGGGCAAAGGAAAAGCCTGAGCTAGAAACTGAGCCTATGGCAATGATGGGCCGGATTATGCGTATTGCCAAGTATATGGAGACGCAAGTTGCCGAGCTTCATAAAAAATACGACATGAAGCTGGGTGAGTTTGATGTGCTGGCGACGTTGCGACGTTCTGGAAAGCCTTACCGACTGACTCCGTCAGAACTGATCGGGTCGATGATGCTGACATCAGGCGCGATGACCAATCGCCTTGATAAGCTAGAAGCCAAAGGGCTGATCAGTCGTGAGCACAGCAAAGAAGACAGACGCAGCGTGAGTGTTCAGTTAACAAAAGATGGTCTTATTCTGATTGATCAAATGATGACAGAGCATGTCGAAACGCAAAAAAAGCTCGTTAAATCACTGTCTACTAGCCAGAAGAAGAATACTAACCAGTTGCTTAAAACATGGCTGAGTGCTTACGAGTAATTGACTGGCTGGATCGGCTTGCTGAATTTATTGAACTGAGTTAACTCAAACTGATTTGAAAACCGAAGTGATGAGCTTCGGTTTTTTTGTGCTTGTTAAACGGGGTTATTTCTCTGACTCATTTAGATGACTTAGGCTGAGCCGAGGCTCTTCAGCACTTCTCTAGCTTTTTCAAAGCGAGTGTTTCAAAGCGAGTGTTTCAATGAATTTAAGATAATGGTAACAGCATTGAGGTTGTTCAATCTTCGGATTTAGTCAGTAATTTGTATGCGAGTATGTCTACTAAAATTTCAAACAAGTTGTTCTATTTTTCTCGTTATCATCTTAATGCTAAGTCGAATAACCTATCGGCAATGAAACTTATCAAGGCTTAGAACTATGAACACTAGATTGAACGACACACTGACTTTTTTCGCTCGTATTTTATTGGCTTACTTGTTTATTCAAGCGGGTTGGGGAAAGCTATTTAGCTATGAAGGAACGGCGGGATACATGGCTTCTCAAGGAGTCAGCGCTTACTTATTACCTTTGGTTATCTTACTTGAACTTGGTGGTGGGCTTGCGATTCTAGCTGGATTCATGACTCGCTTTACTGCGTTTTCGATTGCGTTTTCGATTGCGTTTTTCTCTTTGGTTTCTGGTGTTATGTTTCACTTCGATCCAAGTTCGTCGGGGCAAATGATTCACTTCTACAAAAACGTCTCAGTTGCTGGTGGATATCTGGCGTTAGCGGTACTTGGCGCAGGGTCGTTTAGTGTTGATTACTGGTTGTCTAACAAGCTGAAGGAAGACGCTAAATGGACGCGCTTAATGGCTTTTGTTCGTTAGTGTTTTTGTCCAATCGCAGTTTATTCGTTAGTGTTGTTGGCGCAACTTATGAATAAAAAACCGAAGCCTAATCGCTTCGGTTTTTTTGTTCCTGAATCAGAATTTAAAGTAATGTTTTCAGTATGGTTTGTTTTAAATATGGTGCTAAGTGACGGATTAAGCTTGCAGCATCTCGTCACTGAACAGTTCTGCGCAGCCAATACCATTAATGGCGCAGCTTTCATCAATGTCTGAAATGTCACCGCTGACCCCAATTGCACCAAGTACCGTTTTATCCTTATCTCGAATCAGTAGCCCCCCTGGAACTGGTACCATGTTTCCGTGTGCCAGCACGTTTACGGCGGAGATGAATGCTGGACGGTTGTCAGCATCTTGGGCGAGTTTTCTAGAGGAACAACCCAGTGCGAGTGCCCCCCACGCTTTAGCGATCGCGATATCTGGTCGCATCATGCTAGAGCCGTCTTGACGTTGCAAAGAAATCAGCTTGCCACCGCTGTCTAAGACGGCGACCGTCAAAGGCTCAGTGTGGATCTTGTTTCCTGCTTGTAAGGTGCCATCAATGATGGTTAACGCTTGTTGTAGAGTCAAACTTCCCATGTTATCTCCTAGTTTTTCAAGGGGCCGTGTACCAAGCTAAGTCAGCCAATCATGACTCTTGTTGGTGAGCATCATTGACTGATTCAGTTCGGTACAAGAGTCCTAACTGGACTCTTGTAACAGCCCATAGCTGGGTAAAGTTAGGAAGGCAGCGAACTCATCGGCTGTAGAAAGTTGATAGAAAAGATCAGCTGTCTCTTCAAATCGACCTGCTGCATAGCGCGAGTCTCCGACTTCATATTTTATGGTGTCTAGCTCTTGGTAAAGCCAAGAGTGGAATAGTGATTTGGTAAAGGTTTGGCCATCATCGAGTGTTACCCCGTGGTGGATCCATTGCCAAATATTGGCTCTCGATATCTCAGCGGTCGCGGCATCTTCCATAAGGCCGTAGATAGGTACACAACCATAGCCTTGAATCCATGCTTCGATGTAATACAGTGCAATACGGATATTTTTACGTACTCCTGCTTCGTCGCGGCTGCCTTCACAAGGTTTTAGCAACGAGTCTGCATTGATCACATGCTCTGGGCTTTGGAAGTCCATTTGGTTTACTTTGCCATCAAGGTGCTTATCAAAGATCGACATTGCCAAATCAACCAGTGCAGGGTGCGCAACCCATGTGCCATCGTGTCCGTTTTGAGATTCTCTCTGCTTATCTTCGATAACCTTGGCGGTGACACACGCCATCTCTTGCGGATCTTTCGCTGGAATAAAGGCTGACATGCCACCCATTGCTAGTGCGCCGCGAGCATGACAAGTGCGTACCAACAGTTGGCTATAGGCGTTGAGGAATTCTTGATCCATACCGATCCCGTGACGATCTGGCAGGATGCGGTCTTTATGGTTCTTCAGCGTTTTGATATAGCTGAAGATGTAATCCCAACGGCCACAGTTCATCGCTACGATATGATCACGCATTGCATACAAGATCTCTTCCATCTGGAACACGGCTGGTAGCGTTTCGATCAATACTGTCGCGCGAATGGTGCCTTTGGGCACATGGAAATAGTGTTCGGTGAAGCTGAAAATATCGTCCCACCACTGTGCTTCTTCCATGCTTTCAAGTTTTGGAATGTAGTAGTAAACGCCTAAACCTTGTTGTGCACGTGATTGATAGTTGTGGAAAAAGTACAAGGCGAAGTCCATCAAGCAACCGCCGATAGGCTGATTGTTGAATTGGATGGATTGCTCAGGAAGGTGGATCCCTCGCGGGCGTGCGATCAGCAGTGCGGGATCGTCGTTTAATTGGTAACGCTTCTGCTTCTTCTCATCGAAATGGCTAATGGTGCCAAGGTTGGCGTCTCTTAGGTTGATTTGCCCTTCGACCATATTGGCCCAAGTCGGGGAAGACGCATCTTCAAAGCAGCACATGAAGACTTTCGCGCCTGAGTTTAGTGCGTTGATCACCATCTTTCTTTCGATAGGCCCGGTGATCTCTACTCGGCGATCGAGCAGCTCTGGTGGCGGTGTCGCCACTTTCCACTCTTTATTCTGGCGAATGGAAATGGTGTCTTTTCTAAAATTGGGTAACTCACCCTCGTCATATTGAGCTTGTTTTACGTCGCGGTCACTTAGCAGGGCATGACGGCGATCTCCAAACTTATTGACGAGAGCTTCTAAGAATTTTAATGCATCTTTAGACAAGATCTCTTTGTACTCGGAGTTGTCCATATTCCCAAGTACCTGCATACATTGTACTTCTTCTCTCTCTTTTACGTCATTCATCATTGTCGTCTCCTTTAAACAATACGATGTCACTTTGTATACAAAATGCTCTTTTTAAGGGTATTTATATTGTAGAAATTGTAAACAAGCAAACAGTATTTAACATTTATTTATCATTTGATCTTTTTGTAATTTATTTTTACGTAAAGATATTTTATGTAAAGCAATGAATTGTAAGCTTTTCAGGGCAAGTGCGTACTTAATGTGATGGGTTGATGTAACAAAATTGTTTCATTCTGGGGTTGATAAATAGTGAGGATGGTTCATAGTACACAAAAGTTAGTTTAATTGTATACAATCTGAACTGGAGGTTCGAATGGCAATTATGAAAGCGATTGAAGCAGCGGTAGAAGTGCTTAAACGTGAAGGTGTAGACATCGCATTTGGTGTTCCCGGCGCAGCAATAAACCCTATGTATGCGGCTATGAAAAAGCTCGGAGGAATCGACCACGTCTTAGCTCGTCACGTAGAGGGTGCATCCCATATGGCTGAAGGGTACACGCGTACTAATCAAGGCAATATAGGTGTGTGTATTGGTACTTCTGGTCCTGCGGGAACGGACATGATCACGGGTCTTTATTCTGCGTCTGCTGATTCGATTCCAATTCTATGTATCACAGGCCAAGCGCCCCGTGCTCGTCTTCATAAAGAAGATTTCCAAGCGGTCGACATTGAATCTATCGCTAAACCAGTCACTAAATGGGCAACCACGGTGCTGGAACCTGCACAAGTGCCACGCGCATTCCAAAAAGCCTTTCATTTAATGCGTTCGGGTCGCCCGGGTCCAATCCTGATTGATCTACCGATTGATGTTCAGCTGGCTGAGATTGAGTTTGATATCGATACCTATGAACCGCTAGAACCTTACAAACCGCAAGCAACCCGCGCGCAGGTTGAGAAAGCATTAACCATGATGTCTCAATCTGAAAAACCGCTGATTGTATCGGGTGGTGGCGTGATTAACGCTGGCGCATCTGAATTGCTCCAACAGTTTGCAGAAATCACCGGAGTTCCTGTGATTCCAACCTTGATGGGTTGGGGCTCGATCCCAGATGATCATGAATTAATGGCAGGCATGGTAGGGCTACAAACTTCCCACCGTTACGGTAACGAAACCATGCTCAACTCTGACTTTGTGTTTGGTGTCGGTAACCGATGGGCAAACCGTCATACCGGCTCTGTCGATGTTTACACCGAAGGCCGAAAGTTTGTTCACGTTGATATTGAACCGACCCAAATCGGTCGCGTGTTCTGCCCAGATTTAGGCATTGTCTCTGATGCGAAAGCAGCGCTAGAGCTGATGGTTGAAGTGGCGCAAGAGTGGCGTGACGCTGGCAAACTGCCGAACCGAAATGCTTGGGCAAGCGAGTGTCAGGAACGCAAATCGACCATGCTGCGTAAAACCAATTTCGATGAAGCACCAATGAAACCGATGCGTGTTTATGAAGAGATGAACAAGGCATTTGGCCGTGACACTTGCTATGTGAGCACCATTGGTTTGTCGCAAATCGCTGCCGCTCAGTTCCTGCATGTTTATAAGCCGCGTAACTGGATCAACTGTGGTCAGGCTGGCCCATTGGGTTGGACAACACCAGCCGCATTAGGTGTACGAGCGGCCGATCCAGATCGCGATATCGTTGCTATCTCTGGTGACTACGATTTCCAATTCATGATCGAAGAACTGGCCGTTGGCGCGCAATTCAACCTGCCATACATTCATGTGTTGGTGAACAACTCGTACTTAGGTTTGATTCGCCAAGCACAGCGCCAATTTGATATCGACTATTGTGTACAACTGGCGTTTGATAACCAGAATGCGCCAGAGCTTGAAGGCTACGGTGTTGACCATGTTGCCGTTGTTGAAGGCCTAGGCTGTAAGGCAATTCGAGTTCGTGAACCAGACCAAATTGCCGCTGCGTTTGAGCAAGCCAAAGAGCTGATGAACAAGCATAAGGTACCAGTGGTTGTTGAGCTGATTCTTGAGCGAGTAACTAACATAGCAATGGGCGTTGAGATCAATGCCATCAACGAGTTTGAGCCACTTGCCGAAAGTCGCGGCGATGCCCCAACGGCGCTAGCGTACAAGTAATCATTAAGTCATGTGTATCCGTAGAGCTGAGGTTTAGCTCTACGGAAAAGCCTGCAATTGAGCGAGGCTTGACTAGACAGTCATCGTTTCACCAAATAAAGAATAAGGACAGAGTCATGGCAAAATTTGCAGCAAACTTGTCAATGTTATTCACGGAAGTTGATTTTATGGATCGCTTTGAAGCCGCCGCAGAAGCGGGTTTTCAAGGTGTGGAATATCTTTTTCCTTACGCCTTTGATGCTCAGGCAATCAAAGCAAAGCTCGATGCTAACAACTTAGAGCAAGTGCTATTCAACCTGCCTGCGGGTGATTGGGATGCTGGCGATCGTGGTATCGCGGTCGACCCAGCACGAGTTGAAGAATTTCAAGCGGGTGTACCTAAAGCCATCGCTTACGCAAAAGCGCTCGGTTGTACTCAAGTGAATTGCTTGGCGGGGATTGTTCCGCAAGGTGTCACTCAACAAGACGCGCAATCGGCGTTTGTGATTAACCTGCATTACGCGGCGAACGCGCTAGCAGCAGAAGGAATCAGCTTAGTGATAGAAGCGATCAACACCCGTGATATTCCGGGCTTCTTCTTGAACACCACAGAGCAAGCCAAAGCGATCATTAAAGAGGTAGGGAGCGATAACCTTTCTATCCAATACGATATTTATCACATGCAAATTATGGAAGGCGATCTAACGCCGACCATGCAACAAAATATTGGTCAAATCGCACACGTTCAACTGGCGGATAATCCAGGCCGACACGAACCGGGTACCGGAGAAATCAATTACCCATTCGTGCTCAATTATCTTGATGAGCTTGGTTATCAAGGCTGGGTTGGCTGCGAATACAAGCCAAAAACAACGACGACAGAAGGCCTTGGTTGGCTGCACCAGTACCGTTAATTGCGTCTGGTAACCCTCAAACGTTAAGGAGAACAACATGTCTAAAATTGCATTTATCGGAACTGGCATCATGGGTAAACCTATGGCGAGCAACCTTCAAAAAGCAGGTCACGATTTGATTCTGTCGGACCACTTTAATGCAGCACCTGCCGATCTTGTGGCAGCGGGCGCAACGGTCTGTCATTCACCAGCGGAAGCGGCTGAAGCAGCAGATATCGTTATCTTAATGGTGCCGAATACACCACAAGTTGAAGATGTCCTGTTTGGTGACAACGGCGTCGAGAAAGGTCTAACTGCGGGCGGTGCAGCTGGAAAACTGGTTATCGATATGAGTTCTATCTCACCTATCGCGACCAAAGCAATTGCAGCGCGAATTAACGAAGGCGGCGCGTCATACCTTGATGCTCCGGTTTCGGGCGGTGAAGTAGGCGCGATTAATGCAGCGCTGACTATCATGGTGGGCGGTGAGCAAGACGCGTTTGATAAAGCTCGTCCTCTGTTCGAAATCATGGGTAAGAACATCACGCTAGTAGGCGACAACGGTGCGGGTCAAACCTGTAAGGTCGCAAACCAAATCATTGTTGCTCTGAATATCGAAGCCGTGTCTGAGGCGTTAGTCTTTGCTTCGAAAGCAGGCGCTGATCCAGCACGCGTGCGTCAGGCGCTACTAGGCGGTTTTGCTAACTCTAAGATCTTGGAAGTGCACGGTGAGCGTATGGTTGAAGGCACATTCGACCCTGGCTTTAGAATCTCACTTCACCAGAAAGACCTGAATCTTGCGCTAACGGGCGCACAAGAATTAGGTGTCGCACTACCGAATACGGCTAACGCTCAAGAGCTATTTGGCGAGTGCGCCGAAATGGGCGGTGAAGGTTGGGACCACTCTGCGCTTATCCAAGCGATTGAGAAACGTTCTGACCACTCGATTCGTTAATTAATTAGGGCTGCTATCGATGCGTAGCCCAACAGTTTGTTTATAAATCGCGTAGTTTCGTCTCCTTTTATACGCGTTCCTGATACGAGGCAGAGGTTGAAGTTGTTCCTTTCCAACTTGATCTTAGCAGGCACCCTTTGGCCTTGTATCGGGGTTCTTTTTTTCTCCGTCAACTAAGGAGTGGCTGATGGACATTGATGCTAAGCAGTTTCTGCAAACCCTTTTCTCAAGTGCTGTTAATCAGGCGCTACCTAAAAATCACATCGAACCTTTTCTTCCTAAAGACATTTTTTATCGCTCTGCTAACCAAGCTGGGCGAACTGTCGTTATAGGAGCAGGTAAAGCAGCCGCGTCGATGGCCGCTGAGCTCGAAGCCGTCTGGCAAGTTAAACAACAGCAAGATCTCGCACTGCGTGATCTTGAAGGCTTAGTCGTGACCCGCTACGAACACACCGCCCCTTGCGAACATATCGAAGTGATTGAAGCTGCGCACCCCGTGCCAGATGCGATGGGCTTAGAAGTGAGCCAACGTATGCTGCAATTGGTGAGTGGCTTGAGCGCTGACGACACGGTTATTTGTCTATTGTCGGGTGGCGGCTCTGCACTATTAAGCTTACCCGGTGGTGACATCAGCCTAGCAGAGAAGCAACAAATCAATAAGGCGCTGCTTAAATCAGGCGCCGCCATTGATGAGATGAACTGTGTGCGCAAACATCTATCTTCGATAAAAGGTGGTCGACTCGCCAAAGCTGCGTATCCAGCAAGAGTTGTGTCACTGGCGATTTCGGACGTGCCGGGTGATGACATCAGTGTGATTGCATCGGGCCCAACCGTACCCGACACCACCACGCGTTTTGATGCGATGGCCATTTTAGAACGTTATCAAATAGAAACACCACGCTCGGCATTTGAATGGCTAAATAATCCAGAGTCAGAGACCATTAAGCCAGATGATGCCTGTTGGAAGAACGCGGAGCACCATATTATCGCCACCCCGATGTCGGCATTGGAATCCGCTGCAGCAGAAGCTGAAGGCTTAGGTATTCCGGCTTATGTGTTGAGTGATTGCATAGAGGGAGAAGCGCGAGAAGTGGCGAAGGTTCATGCAGCGCTGGCTAAGCAAGTGGCCAATCACAAGCACCCATTTGAGACGCCTTGCGTGATACTTTCCGGTGGCGAAACCACAGTAACCGTTAAAGGGAATGGTCGCGGTGGGCGTAACTGTGAGTTCTTGTTGAGCTTGTATAACGAGCTTAAGGGACAAGACAACATATTTGCATTAGCTGCCGATACTGACGGGATTGATGGTGTTGAAGATAATGCAGGTGCGTGGATCACGCCTCAAACATGGCAACAAGGTTCGAGCCTGTCGCTTAAGGCGCAAGACTACCTCGATGCCAACAATAGCTACGACTTTTTCAAGCAAGTCGATGTGCTTCTTACCACGGGACCAACGCTGACCAATGTGAATGACTTCAGAGCAATATTGATTCTTTAACTTGAACAGTTCAAAAACACGGTATGGAATGGTCGCTTCTTAACAAATAGAGCGGCCATTTTATTGTTATCAATGCGGTGACCTTGAGTTCTGAGATTATCTTCTGGACTAATGAAGCACGTTGATTACTATGATTTTAGTAACGAGCTGTAAAGGATGCAATATGTCTAGGATCAGACAAAAGAATCAAGATTTAATCATCGAAGTCGCGTGTGAACAATTCGCTACTCATGGTTATGCCGCAACAAAAATGGCCGATATCGCGAAAGCGGCCGACATTCCCAAACCCAACGTATTCTATTACTTCAGCTCAAAAGATAAGCTCTACAATGCCGTTTTAGAAACCGTCACTCAGCCATTACTGGAAGCGTCTCGTCCAATTGAAGAGCTCAGCGATCCTGTTGAAGCCCTATCTCAATATATTCAAACCAAGCTGATCATTTCTCGCGACCATCCACATGCCTCTAAAGTGTTTGCCAATGAAGTGATGTCTGGCGCGAAAGTGCTGCCGAAAGAGATTGGCGATGAGCTGTATAAGCAATCCCAGATGATTCTTGATAAGTTCTCGACATGGTCGGCGCAAGGTCTAATGGACGATGTTCCTGCACATCATTTAATGTTCACCATCTGGGCAGCCACCCAAACCTATGCTGATTTTGGCTGGCAGATTTGCAGCGTGATGCAGAAAGATCAGCTCGATGATAAAGACTATGAAGATGCCGCTGAATTCATCACCCAGTTGGTGATTAAAGGGTGCGGTGTGAAAAGCTAACGTTATTTGAACGTTTTTTTGGGTCTGCGATTGCAGGCCTTTTTTGTTTGTGCGTGTGAGTGAGCATATGTGCAAAGCTACTTTTGTGACCTGTTGTGCAATAACTTATTTATCTTGAATTTGGCTCGGTTAGGTATGCCATTTTATTTAAAGTTAGCGTTATAGTATCGGCAAAAATTCAATTCCCTCATTTTTATCAAAGCTAGAAGCTAATATTAGACTTCTATATTTATTACACGCACAACATATAGGTTTAGCAATGACGCTTAAAAGCTTGGCATGCACCATCAGCGCAGTTCTACTGGCAGGCTGCGGTTCAACGGTCGCGACGCAAACATACAACGCTGATCTGATCATCACCAACGGACAGGTTCTCACCATCAACTCTGAAATGGATGTGATTGAAGATGGCGTTGTGGTAGTGAAAAACGACCAGATTATCGCAGTTGGTAACGAGGATTTGATCACTCAATATCGCGCTGAAAAGGTGATTGATGCTCAAGACGGAATCGTTATGCCAGGCATGGTGAACGCGCACAACCATTTACCTATGATTGCGTTTCGTGGCTTAGGGGAAGAGGGTATTTCGAACCGCTTGTTCGCTTACTTCTTCCCTCTAGAAGCCGAAAAGCTAAGCCGTGAACTGATTTACAACGCAACTAAGCTTGGCTCTATCGAATTGGCACAAAGCGGTGTAACCACTTATGCCGACATGTATTACCACATGGACGAAATGGCCAAGGCGACCAAAGAAGTTGGCTTGCGCGCCGTGCTCGGCGAAACCGTGATTAAGTTCCCGGTGGTCGATGCTAAAGAACCTTACGGTGGGATTGAGTATGCCAAAGGCTTTATTGAGCAATACAAAAGCGACGAGTTAATCACACCTGCTTATGCACCACACGCGGTGTACACCGTGAGTAAAGATAAGCTGCAAGAAATTAATAAACTGTCGGCTCAATACGATGTACCCGTGTTGATTCACGTTGCTGAATTCCCGAATGAAGAAAAGCGCATCAAAGACGAAACCAAAGCGACATCGCCAGTTGAATACATGGATGAAATCGGTGTGCTAGACGAGCGCGTAGTGATTGCTCACGGTATCCACCTTTCAGAAAACGACCAAAAGCTACTGAAACAAGCTGACGCGGGTATCTCATACAATCCAATGGCGAACGCTAAAGGCGCGACAGGCATTGCACCTGCTTGGGAGATGTACCGTGCCGACATGCGCATTGGCTTAGGAACTGACGGCCCAATGAGCTCAAACCAAGTCGATATCATGCGTACTCTAAGTTACGCAGCTAACATGCAGCGCTTAAAGCATTCAGACCGCACCATTATGATCCCTGAGCAAGTGATTGAAATGGCAACCTTAGGTGGCGCGAAAGCCCTACACATGGAAGACCAAATTGGTTCTCTTGAAGTGGGTAAGAAAGCAGACATCGTGATTGTAGAAACACAATCGGCGAACATGATGCCTAATTACGACCCATACGCGACACTGGTTTACCAAGCGAATCCAAGCAACATCGACACCACTATCGTTAACGGCCAAGTCGTGATGGAGAACCGCGTGATGCAGACGGTTCAACTGGATGAAATCCGCCAAAGTGTCGATGAGTTTGAAACAGATATCAAAGCGTTTGCCAAAGAGCTTTCAAAGAAGGCGATTAAATCTAAGAGCTTGATGGATTAGGAAGTAAATCGGATTCCAAAATCGAATAGAAGTAACAAGGCCGACATCATGTCGGCCTTATTTTGTTACGAACTCTCTCCAGAACCTTACTCCTTGAACCTCAGTTCTTTGGATGACAGCAACACTTGGTTAATTGAGGTTGCACTTGGTTAGTTAGAGAAGATCTTGATTAATTAAAGTAGCACTTAACTAATTAGAGCAACTATTGCCATTAGGGATACCGCTACCTAAGAATTCGACGCGAATCTGTTCGATATCTTTTAGATACTGGTTGTTCGCTTGCTCGGTTTTATCAAAGTTGTTAAGCGTGACATTCCATGAAGTGAATGGGGTGGGCTGGAAGTACGCGTATTCGAACTTATTCGCTACGGCGCCATCGCTAATGATGCTGATGTCGTTGGTAGTTGGATCATCTATGCGATAGTAGAACGCGCGTGACACGGGGTTAGAGCTGAACTGGTAATCTTGATTTTCGTATCGATCGGCATAGTTGCCTGAGCTGGAGACACGCAGGTTGAGTTGCTTGCCATAAGGTAAGTTTTCACCCTCTAAGAACACTCGTACCGTGGATAGCCTAACGCGGTCAAACGAACAGAGTTGGACTTGCTCTAATGGAATAGAGAAGTTGAGCTGTCCGGTTGTTGCAAAGCTTTCGAGTTGTTCTGGGCTGGAAATGGTGTAGTTATCGATGGTGAAATCTTGTGGCGCGGGTTGGAAAGAAGACAGAGCATTCACATACTCACTTTCGATGGACGCCAAATCAAATTGGTAGTCCAAGTAGCTTTTGTTGAGAGAAGGCGTGATCTCGCTTGGCTTCAATGCCCAATATTCGTATGCCTGAACATAGTTAGATAAAGCAACGTACATTGGACGTTTGAAGTGCATCAACACTCTCGACAGTTCACGTTCAATCGAATCGAAGTTGTCGGTATCTATCTGATAACCCCCAATTGCATCATTCAGTCTTTGCTGTTGATTGATGGTTATGTTATTGGTTAACAACAAGTCGACCAGCTTTGCTTGTTCCTGAGCAAAGTTAAGCTGGGTGATGTTAATTGCCTTACCCAGAAGCACCTGTTTCTCAAGCTCAAGTAAGTACTGTCTCGTCCCTTTAATGCCTAAGCTATCGGCATATCTTAAGTTGCTGCGGATCTCGGTGATCATCAGATCCCACGCTAGGTTGCTTTCATTGATGGTTGGGATGTTGAAGTTAAAGCCATCCATCGCTTCGGATATCTTCTGGAACTTGATGGTTGATTTAATATCCGCGGTGAGCTGAGAGATACCAGAAATCGTTTTGGTGACGCTATCAATAATGCCCGTGACAGACTTGATATTGGTGACGAGGTTTTTCGCTTTTTCTAATGCTTCTGGGGTTTTAGCCAATTGCTCGGTTAGGTCATTGACCCCTGAAAGGTTGCCTGTGAACACGCCGCTCACTGCACTGCCAATCTCGGCTATTGCTTTGAAAATCGCCAAAGCTGCGTTGAGTTGCTGCTGGGTTTTCCAATTCTCTACGCCAACTAGATAAGTCGTTCTTGCATCGAGAGTCACTAACTCCTGAGCTTTGTATTGGCTATCTACCTCGGTCAGGCTATCGCCTATCTTGTCTATGTTGGATTGGGTTTGTGTGATAATCGAGCTTTGAGCGCGAAGAACGTCTTCGATGTTAGCGAGCGCTAACTTAGCCGCTTCAATCTTGTCTTCAATGACCGTGTTTCTATCTTGAATAATGTTCCATTGAGCTTGATACGCGACCATCGCTTTCAGATACGCTTCGTATTTATCTTGGTACAACACCTTATCGAGATAAGGCACATAGTGGCTCTCTTTGGTACTGAAGCTAATGAATTGTTTGAACGCGACGGTTTGCAAGTAAAGGTCTGAAAGGATTGGATCCTCTTCTACCACTGAACCTGAGTAACGTAAGCTCTGTTCAACCCAGTTGATGAGGTCGAGGCTAAGCTCTGGGTTGGTATCGAACAAGCTAGCAGCCATATCAAAAGAACGATTAACAATGTCTGTAAAAGGCTCAGAAGCCAATTTCATTTGCCCTGTGATGTTCGAGTCGATGGTGGTTCTTCGGTAGTGCTCTCCTGCTAAGACAACGGATTCGCCATCACCGATTTTCCCTGTTAGAGCGTCTCGTGTAATGCTGCCATCGCTTTGGAAAGCGAGCACATTAATCGGTGTCTCTATCTCGCCCGCAATCACAGAAATTGAGGCAGCAGAGCCTTGTTGTCCTAGCACAAATGTCGGCGTGCCTTGACCAACGATTTTGCGTGCAAAAATCAGGATATTTTGGTTATTTACGAGCAAGTTGAAGTTTTCTGGAACCTCAATCGTATCTGCAAAAATGACAACTTTTGAAGGCTTAGTGACATAGAGGTTCTGCTCTGCAATCCAGTCACTTAGGTTGATGTGTAAATCGGATGTTGAACGCGATAAGACGCCAACATCGGAATAGGCAGATTGAACCCAGGTTGGGTATTCGGTTGAATTGGGTAAATTGTTCAGTTCAAGCCAGTCGCTAGAAAAAGCCTGTGGAGAAATGAAAGAGAAATAATAATAGGTAGAAGTCTCATATTTATGTCCTGTCGAAATTAGTAGTCACCAAATTTTGGGTAGCAGAAGCCGCCACCTTAATTTGCTTAAGGTGAGGCTTCTTATTCGGAAGGTAATTTGGCTATCTTGTTATATTTTTAGCAGTTTCGTTGCTGTGTATAGCGTTTCTGTATATAGCGTCGATTTTATCTGTCGCGCTACTTTTCGATAGGTATAGGGACTAATCCATTTTTTGGATATATGCATTGTTTGCGAACGCTTTTGCTTTCTCACTAATATTACTCCAGTTACTTTCTGCAACTGTTGTATTCGCAAGAGCGCCTATCGCACCAAGCATGGTATCGTCTCTCATGATATCGGCATTATCTTGAGCTTGTTCTAGTGCAACGAGCAGTGAAGTGAAGTCGGCATTCATTTTCTGCCAATTCAGTTTCAGCTTATTAATATGTGGAATCGCATTTTCAATTTGCTGAGAAATTATCTCGATACTCTCCGAAGAGCGATGATAAGAGTTATATATTTTTTGCGTGTAAGTTAACTGCTCTTGAAGCTCTTTTACTTCGTTTTGTAATTCGTTACGAAGTTTGCGTGCTTTTTCTGCTTTATCGCCGTAGACGCCCATAATTGGCCCTGCAACCAGAGGGAACCAAGCATAAGTCACTGCGGTAGAGGCGACCGTAACGTAGTGAGTGTAATCTTTGTTGAGTTGAGTGATACGTGCATTGATGTCATTCACTCGTTGCTGAAGCGCACTGCCATCATCGCTTAGATAATCGTTATGGGTACCTTCCAACACATCTAGCTGCAATTTTTGCGTGTCCAGTGTGGCTGAAAATTCCAATAGGCTTCCGCCAACGTCAGACACTTCTTGTTGGTATTTCATCGAAAAGTTCTGCAGGCTTTTTAGGTAAGCAATCGCCATTTTTCTGTTGCGTTCTACTGCTTCTATATCTTCCGGCAGTGGCGAGAATGCTTTGGCCAACATTTCATTCAAAGCATCGCTCAAAGGGGTGAGCATGTAGTCTTTAATTTGTGCGTAATTGGCCAAGCTCAATGAAAGGCCAACGATGCTTGGGTAAAGGTCTTTTTTCCAATAAAAGGCAGTATCGTGAATGTTTGAGTATTGCTCGACCAGTGCTTGAAAATTAGAGAAAGGAATGTCGTTAGGAATACTTAAAGTCGACTTCATACTGGCTTCTGTCACAGGCAGTGCTAAAGCACCTTCGACATAGGCTTGGATCTGATACCACTCTTGCTGTTTGAGAATAAAGTTGTCGGTATCTAAATCAATAAAGACGCCATTCTCACCGATTATCGTATCGTAGGTGACTTGAGGTATGTTTTGTTCAGCTGACGCTTGGTTAACTTGAACTGGCGCTGCTTGAGAAGTGAAAGCAAAAGAAGAAAGTAGCCCAATTGAAATCGAAGATAGTACGAGTGTTTTAGTGATTTTTTTCATCGTTTAGCCCTGTTAGATTTGTTATTAGCTTTTTACAAAGACAATAATCCCCCTACCATTCGATGGCATTTTTAAATATTTATGAAGGGTTATTGAATAGTTTTATATTGTTATTCTTATAATTATTTTTTTGTTTTTAAAATAGACCCCTTTAATGTGTTTTTTGTTTTTATAAGATTCGGTCAATCTATAGTAGATTTATAATTAAAAGTTCTATTTAGATCACATATTTGGATTCATATTGATTGATTGTTGATCTATTGAATTTGTAACTATTCACCCGCGAGCTATTGACGTCGGTTTATGCTAAGAATACTGGCGTCTGATAATCCTCTTTAAGCATATGGTGTTCGACGATTTTACGCAGCCACTTATAAGCTGAGATTTTCTGAAGCTTGGCGGTTTCTATCAGTGAGAACATTCGCTCACGGAACAGATCTCCTCGATATGAGCGAGTCACGTAACAGCACTTTCTCATCAATATATAATTACGCAGGACTCGCTCTGCAGCGTTGTTTGTTAACGGGCACTTGGAGTCATCCATAAAACGCCAGACCATAGTGTCATCAGCGATGAGGTTTCGACATCTACCTCGATATCGTTTTGAGCATTGATAACTGCCCAATTTGAGCCAATGAAGCCAGCTCTTTCGTAACCGCCGGAGTCGGCGGTAATACTGGCTTTCGGTAATTTTTCCTTCGATATACCGGTGGTGACACCTGAATACGCTATGAGCGATTAAAGCGAGTTTTTCTCCGATTTTTTGGTTTTCAGGACAAACGCTCTCCTCGATTGCAATGACGTTCCTTAATATGTGAGCCCAGCATAATTGCCGCTTAGATTCGTCGATATATTTGTAGGCAGAATATTGATCCGTCACTAAAAGGTGTAAAACCGCTTCACCAAGTAGTCGTTTGGCAGCATGTTGGCTTCTTCCGCTGTTAATTTGGAAAAAGGCGACATCATTGCTTAGTGCGGCCCACATCCAGCTTTTATCCTTATTGCGCTGATGCGAAGTCTCATCAGCCATAATCAGTTTAGATGCTTTGACTGTTTCATGGATTTGAGCATGCGTACCGGCTAAGTATTCCGTGACTCGCCCTTGTGCCGCAGAGATTGCACCTGTTGAGAAGTTAAGTTGGAAGACATCTTTCAACATAGATTGTATTTTACCTATGCTTTGGTGGTGCTGGGTTGCTTGGATTGCGATAAAGCTATGTAGATTTGGCCCCATTTGAACATCAGGCACATACTCTGAAAGCTCCGCTTGATGCTTATCACCACACCATGAGCACTCGCCTTTAAAGACTTGATGCTCAATAAGTGTGTACGAAATATCAGGCAAATCGAAGATTTGATGTCGTTTGTAGGGATGTCGATTTGGAACAACACAGCCACCGCAATGGCATGTCTTGTTTGGTAAGTATTGCTCAACCGAGGCACTGTCTTCAACGGGGTGAAGCAGTCGGCGATGGCCTTTATGACCTGGTTGAGCTCCTTGCTTTTTTCCTGATTTCTTCCGATTAGGTGAAGTATTCTTAGCTTTATTATGCAAAGGCTGCTGTGATGGTGGCACAGAAGAGTTTCGACTATTTTGATTTAGTCGGTCTTCAAGTTCAGCCAACTTATTCCATAAAAAATGGATGATATCTTTCGCTTCTTCAGGCGAATCGAAATCTGGCGGAGGTGGTAATGTTTTCTTATTCATACCTCCAGATTGCCACCGAAAAAAGATCACTCAAGTTGAATGTGGGATCAAGTTAACCCGGTCACATAACTTTAGTGTCAAGGCCTCGCGGGTGAATAGTTACTTGAATTTAATGATATTTAAATCACTACTCTTGTGCCTTTTGTCAGGCTAGGTATGGAAAGGTCTCGAGAGGTTTTTATTCTATTCATAAATGCGATAAGTGATAAAAGTATAATTATCCTCATGATTTCCATTATTACTAAATCTGTTGATTAACCTGTTGAATATATAAATAGAACGAGCGTTTTAAATTTGATCTGTGCCAAATAATGTACGGGTTTTATATTAAGGAAAGTTTCTGTTAGTGGCTTTTTATTAGCGAGTGTTTTATTAGTGGAAATTATATTAGATGAAGTTAAATTAGATTCTCTTTAATTAATGACATTGTTTTGGATTTATTAAATCTGGAATTATTTAAGGAAATAGATGGATACGTAGGTTGAGAGGACATCATGTTCATAGGGTTTTAGAATGTTTGCGATATTTTCGAATCTTTAGGATGTTCTGGGTGTTTGCCCATCAAAACCACTCACTTCTGCTTGCAGTGTTTGATGGGCAAGTGTCTTAGTTAGTTGTTATTCATCGCCAGCTTACCGAGCTTCATGGCGGCAGCATGGTGGCGGTGCATCAGTTGCTCCATGTCTACGCCAATCACGGCACCATCGTTAACTCGCCATTTTCCGGCTACCATCACTTTATCCGCTTGTTGAGCACCACAAAGTAGTAATGCAGCCAGTGGATCGTGGCTACCAGAGAAACGAATATCATCGAGTTTGAACATCGCGATGTCGGCTTGTTTTCCGACTTCTAGTGTACCGATATCCGTTCTACCCATTGCGCGTGCTGAGCCTGACGTTGCCCAGCGCAGTGCGTCGAAGTGTGAAACGTTGGCAGAGCCATACTGCAGGCGCTGTAAGTACATCGCCATGCGCACTTCTGCAATCATGTTCGAGCCGTCATTGGAGGCCGAACCATCAACACCTAGCCCGACTTTAACGCCAGCGGCTTCAAGGTCGTTGTTCTTACAAATACCGGAAGCCAGCATCATGTTGGACGTCGGGCAGTGGCTGATGCCAATGCCTGCTTTGCCCAATCGTTTGATCTCTTCTGGATTGAAGTGAATGCCGTGTGCAAGCCAAGTGCGTTCATTCAGCCAGCCCACATCTTCTAGGTAATCGACAGGGCGTAGACCGAACTTCTCGATACAGAAGTCCTCTTCATCGAGCGTTTCGCATAGGTGAGTGTGCATCATCACGTTCTCACGCTCACTGATCTTAGCGGTCTCTTTCATTAGATCGGTGGTGACCGAGAACGGCGAACAAGGCGCGAGTGCGATTTGAATCATCGCCCCTTCATCGCGCTGGTGGTAATCGCGAATCAAGCGTTGGCTGTCATCTATAATGGTTTGTTCGGTTTGAATGGTGTGTCGTGGAGGTAGCCCACCTTCATCTTCCCCTAGGCTCATGGAGCCGCGCGTAAATATTGCTCTTACACCTAGTTTCTCTGCCGCCTCGACTTGTAAATCGATGGCGTGCTCTAGTCCGTTTGGCAGCAAGTAATGGTGGTCTGACGCTGTGGTACAGCCCGACATCATCAACTCAACCAGAGCTAACTCTGTGGCAAGGCTCATCATCTCCGAATCGAGGTTGGCCCAAACTGGATAGAGGCTTTGTAGCCAATGGAAGAGTTCTTTATTCAGTGCGCAGGGGTAGGCACGCGTTAGGGTTTGATAGAAGTGGTGGTGCGCATTGATAAGCCCAGGAGTCACAACATGACGAGAGGCGTCGACGCTGTAATCTACGGGTAAGGTCGGTTCTTTGTGTTTGCCAACCAGCTCAATGATCTTATTACCTTTAATGACAATACCGCCTTCTGCATCAGCCAGCGAGCCAGTGTAGATTGCGAGAGGATTCTTAATCCAGATGGTTTCCATTCATAGTAGTCCTTAGCCATCTCAGCCTTTTCAGGGAAGAGGGTCTTTATTGGTATTTGCTGTTGAAAGATAAATTCGAATCAGGGCGTTAAAACGTTCAATGCTCTAATCAGCCCTGACCCTACGGAAATCGGTTTTACATTAGTTAATGAACCAGTTAGTTCGAGAGTTAGCTAGTCAGTTCGCTTTGGGCTCAGGTTTTTCTGAAGCCGCTTGAACATCTGCTTCTGTGCTTGCTTGTTGAATATCTAATTGCTCGTCTGAGTGTCGTTCTTCTTCAGCTTGCTCTTTCATTTCTAGCTCAACTTGCGCTTGGCTCTCGGCTAACGCTTCTTGCTCTTCTGCGCGTGAAGATTTCGGCAACACAAGGTTTAGAAGAACCGTCATGATGGTGCCTGTTGTAATGCCAGAGTGAAGAAAGTTCGCAAGGTCATGCGGCAAGTGTTGCAGCAACCTTGGTTCGAAAGTGACGGCTAAGCCAGACGCTAAACCAACACAGATTACCAAGGCATTTCGCTTGGTGTCTGCGGCCTTGATCAACATGCGGATACCCGCGTAGGCAATCATTCCGAACATCACAAAACCCACACCACCTAGAACAGGTTTCGGAATCGTGACGGCAATAGCGGCTAATTTCGGGAATAAACCGCCTAAAATTAGTAAACCACCGGTTGCAGCCACTACATAGCGACTTGCTACCCCTGTGATGCCTACAATGCCGACGTTTTGACTGAACGATGCCAGTGGCATTGCCGTTAAAATCGAAGATAAGGTACTGCCAAGGCCATCGCCCAATAGACCACGTTTTAAGTCTTTACCGCTGACTTGGGTTTGGCAGTTGTTGCCTAATGCCATGAAATCACCCGTAGCTTCGGCGATAACCACGATGTACACCAAGCTCATACTGATGATGGCACTCGCAGAAAAGGTAAAGCCATATTTGAAGGGCTCAGGTCCGCCAACCCAAGCGGCAGAGCTGATTTGCTCAAGGTCGACCATGCCGAGTGATAGCGCCACAATGTAACCGCCCGCTAAACCAATCACGATGGCCGAAGCGGCAACCGCGCCTTTACAGTAAACCGATACGCCAACCACAATCCCCAAAGAGATCAGTGCTAGAAACAGCTTTGGCAGCGTGGCGAATTGTTCTGTGTTGGCAGGAGAGTCTCCGACCCAGTTCATGGCAACCGGTAAAATGGTTAAGCCGATTAAGGTAACCACTACACCACTTACCACGGTTGGGAACAGTTTCCTAACCTTGTCCATATAGAAGCTGGCACCAATCACCACGAACGAGCCGATAAGCGCTGAGCCCATGATCGCGGCGACGCCACCTTCGTTACCGATTGAAATGGCTACGCCCAAAAAGGCAAAGCTCGAACCCATCACCACGGGCAGTCGAATGCCAACAGGGCCAAAACCGAGACATTGAGCGACGGTCACAATACCTGACGCCAGCAGCGCAGCATTGATCAGCGAAACGATCTCGGTGTTAGGTAGGCCAATTGACGCGCCGACAATAAGGGGAACAGCGACGATGCCACCAATCGAGGCGAGCATGTGCTGTAATGCGAGTAGGAAGGTTAAGCCGTGAGGCGGTCTTTCATTTAGGGTGTACAGAAGTTTCATTTGATATTCCTCTGCCTGTGTTTCCGTTTACAGGCGACTGGCGGTCAAATAATGACTTCTACAAACTGCGTAGGGTCATAAAAAAGGTGCACTAACCGAGCTGATATTTGTGTGTTCCGCTGATTAGTACAATTAGCTTTTTCTTAAAAATGTTGTTCTAGCATGTGTCTTGATAGCTCGGCCTGCGAACAAGCCAAGCGATAGTTACGTTGGTTGATTAACCGATGAACACGAGCTTCGCGACAAAAATAGCCGCTAAGAAGTACATCGAAATCGAGACGTCTTTTGTTTTACCTGTCGCCAGTTTCAGCACTGTGTAGGTAATGAAACCCAGTGCGATACCATTCGCGATAGAGAAGGTCAGAGGCATCATTAACGCTGTAATGGCTGCGGGAGCACCGTTGGTGAAGTCTTTCCAATCCACGTGCTGCATGCTGCTCATCATCACGAACGCTACGTAAATTAACGCGCCAGAGGTTGCGTAAGCGGGGATCATGCCAGCAAGTGGAGATAGGAAAATCGCCGCTAAGAACAACACACCAACCACAATCGCAGATAGGCCTGTTCGTGCGCCTGCTGCAACGCCCGCTGCACTTTCTACGTAACTGGTTACTGGCGGACAACCCACACACGCACCTGCCACACTTGAGATACTGTCGGCTTTCAGCGCTTTGCTTAGGCCTTCAATTTTTCCTGTTTCAGGGTTAGTTAGGTTTGCACGCTCGGCCACGCCCATCAAAGTACCCGCGGTATCGAACATGTTTACAAAAAGGAAAGCTAAGATAACGCTGATCATTGAAACATCGAGAGCGCCCATAATGTCCATTTTTAGGAACGTAGGCGCTAAGCTTGGTGGAGCTGCGAAGAAGCCGTTGTAATGCACTAAGCCAAGCATCATGCCGACCAGAGTTACACTCAAAATACCGATTAGCACCGCACCAAACACTTTGCGTTCACTGAGAACCGCGATGATAAGGAACGCGATAGCGGCCAGTAGCGCTTCAGGTTTAGTGAAGTCACCTAATGATACCAGTGTTGCTGGGTTTTCGACGACGATACCTGCTGTTTTAAGACCAATTAGACCTAAGAACAAACCAACGCCCGCAGTCATGGAGTAACGTAAACTCACAGGGATACTTTCAATGATCCATTGGCGAACTTTGTAGAAGCTCATCCCGACGAACAAGATACCTGAGATAAACACCGCACCCAGTGCCACTTCCCAGCTGTAGCCCATTTCGCTTACTACCGTGAACGAGAAGAAGGCATTCAAGCCCATGCCCGGCGCAAGGCCGACAGGCCAGTTCGCAAATAACCCCATTAACAAACAACCGATAGCTGCACCAATACAAGTTGCGACGAATACCGCTCCTGCATCCATACCCGATGCGGCCATAATTTGTGGGTTAACGAATATGATGTAAGCCATGGTTGCGAAGGTGGTGACACCGCCGACCAACTCATTTTTCACACTGCTTCCGTGGGCCTTAATTTTAAAGAGTTTCTCTAAAATTCCGTTATTCGCATCTTGGTTGAGTATTTCTGTTTTACTCTCACTCATGTCAGCAAGTCCTTTTATGTTGTGATCCATTTATTGAATACAGCGAGATTTCAATATTAAGTTTTAAGGTTTTTTCCTAGCCGCTATTTCTTTAGCTATCAGTTGATTAGTCATCAACTCTCTAACTAATAACGTTATTAGTATTTTTATATGAGCGTGTTTAATGAGCGCGCATCATTTTAGATGCACGCACTAATCTGCTTAATATTTGTCGGTGAGCCTAGTTAGAAGCTCTAGGTCACGAGACTAACTGCCCCGATAGGTTGAGAAACTGTAAGGCGAGACGAGAAGAGGAACGTGATAATGCGCTTCTGGATCATCTAGACCAAAGCGAATAACAACATCGTCTAGGAAAGGCACGCCATCCAATTCCACGCCTTTACTTCTGTAGTAATCGGCTACGTAAAACACCAATTGATATTTCCCCGGTCGGAAATCATTCCCTGCCAGAATCGGCGCATCGGTTCGGCCATCGGAGTTAGTAATTACCGTCGCCAACTTTTCTGTTGAGTCTTCATTGACCTTATAAAGCTCTACCTTGATCTCTGCACCCGGTAAGCCGTGAGTCGTGTCTAATACGTGTGTTGTTAATCTTCCCATAGTCCTTTAATAGCGCTTTTGGCGCTCCTCTGTTCCGTGGTTTATCTGTCTGTTTCGACCTTGCAAAGAATGCAACTGGTCACTTTGTTATCACTAACTATGTACGAACTGTACACAATTAGTAAAGCTAATTGTTGGAAAAATGTTAACTATTGTGTCGTTTTTTCTGACTTTATAGATCTTGATTATCGTTTTTTGGTGAGTTTTTGTTTTGTTAAGTTTTTGTTTTTAATTGTAAATAGTGCATAAATTTAACTTGAATAACAAAATCTTTACATTGAGATAAATAATTGTATACAATAAATGTACAGGGGTAAGGTTGCTCTGTTTATCGAGAATCCATTTGGTTGAATCATTTGGTGACTTACTTAAAGAGCGGCTAAGCCAACCACTTATGTTAGGAGTACTTGGATGAATAAGGATTATTCAAGAAATTTGATCGGTTACGGAGCTAACCCTCCAAACCCTCAATGGCCAGGTAATGCGCGCGTCGCGGTTTCTTTTGTATTGAACTATGAAGAGGGCGGTGAGCGTTGTTTGTTACATGGAGATGACGAGTCTGAAGCCTTTCTTTCAGAGATCCCGTCAGCACAGCCGATCAAAGGCGAACGTCACATGAGCATGGAGTCCATCTATGAATATGGTAGCCGTGCGGGTGTATGGCGTGTTCTTCGCTTGTTCGATGAATATGAAATCCCACTGACCGTCTTTGCGGTTGCAATGGCGATTGAGCGTCACCCAGACGTTGCCAAAGCCATGGTCGAAGCGGGTCACGAAATTTGTAGCCACGGTTATCGCTGGATCGACTATCAATACATTGATGAGTCTGAAGAGCGCGACCACATGACTAAAGCGATTGAGATCATCCAACAAGTGACGGGTCAGCGCCCGCAAGGTTGGTACACAGGTCGAACGGGTCCAAATACGCGTCGCTTAGTCGCAGAAGAAGGCGGCTTTCTTTATGACTCGGATGCCTATGACGATGACCTGCCTTATTGGCACACCGAAACCGGTCATCCACAATTGGTGATCCCTTACACACTCGATGTGAACGACATGCGTTTTTCAACAGCGCAAGGCTTTAACTCTGGTGAGCAGTTCTTCCAATACCTGAAAGACACGTTTGACACCCTTTATATGGAAGGCGAAACCGCACCGAAAATGATGTCGGTTGGGCTGCATTGTCGTCTGATTGGTCGCCCCGGTCGTATTGCTGCATTAAGACGTTTCTTAGATTACGTAAAACAGCATGACAGCGTGTGGTTATGTCGTCGAATCGATATCGCCAACCATTGGCACCAACATCATCCATATCAACCAAATAACGCTAATCATCAACAGCAAAAGTAGCAGTGAAGCAAGGAGGCTTAACGTGACTGAATTTCGATCATGCCAACCAACAACCATGGACCGCGATACCTTTGTCGCTCACTTTGCTGATGTCTACGAACACAGCCCGTGGGTTGCAGAAGTGGTGTATGACCAAGGTTTGAATGCCGAAGACGACCATATCGAGAATCTTCATCTGAAAATGGCATCGACCTTGTTAGGTGCAGACCAAGGCAAACAGTTGGCTTTGATCAACGCTCACCCGGATTTAGCCGGTCGAGCAGCAGTAAACGGCGAACTCACCGAGTCGTCGACCAAAGAACAAGCGGGGGCGGGCATCGACCAGTGCAACGCCGAAGAATTTGAAAAATTCACTTCTTACAACAACAGCTACAAAAGTCGCTTCAATTTCCCTTTTATCATGGCGGTGAAGGGAGCCAATCGTTACCAAATTCTTGAGTCGTTCGAGATGCGATTAGGAAATGATAGTGAAACTGAGTTTGCTACGGCGATTCAAGAGATCAACAAGATCGCGATGTTTCGTCTCTGGGATATGTAAGTTAACGGAGTTAACAGCTATCTCAGCCCAGTCTTAGTGCGCTAAGAGCACGCTTTATAAGCGAATAAGCCACTGAGTTCTCATTTTATTATTACTTGATTAATTGGATAGGATTACACGGACATGACCCAAACATTTGAACAATACATAAACCTTGCAGACGAAAAACTCGGCGCAGAAGCTATCTTCGCAACAGACGATTTTTTCGCCGATAAAAGCCGTCTTCTCAGCCACGCTGCGCCAGAGTGGAAAGACGACTTATACGACGATAACGGCAAGTGGATGGACGGTTGGGAAAGCAGACGCAAACGCGGTGAAGGTTACGACTACTGTGTCGTTCGCCTTGGCCTAGCTGGCACTATTGCTGGCGTTGATATTGATACCTCATTCTTCACAGGTAACTTCCCACCTTCGGCATCAATTGACGCGTGTTATTCACCACAAGGTGAGCCAACAGACGCAACAGAGTGGCAAGAAATTCTGCCTTCAATGGCACTACAAGGTGATCATCATCATCTTGAAGCGATTGAAAGTGACCAAGTATTTACGCACCTACGTTTGAATATCTATCCAGATGGCGGTGTAGCGCGCTTACGTGTTTATGGCCGACCAAGTGTGGATTGGGAAGCAATAGATTCTCAGCAACAAGTTGACCTAGCATCGGTTGAACACGGTGGCCGAGCATTGGCATGTAGCGATGAGCACTACGGCAACAAAGCCAACATCTTAGGTCCTGGCCGCGGTGAAAATATGGGTGACGGTTGGGAAACAGCGCGTCGTCGTACACCGGGTAACGACTGGGTTATCGTGGCACTAGGTCACCCAGGTAACATCGAACGCATCGTCGTTGATACGGCCCACTTCAAAGGTAACTACCCTGACAGCTGTTCAATTCAAGCCGCTTACGTGAAAGGTGGTACCGACGACCAAGTAGAAACACAAAGCCTATTCTGGCGTGAACTGTTGCCAGCACAAAAGCTGCAAGCGCACGAAATTCACGAATTCATTTCTGAGGTAAACGACCTTGGTGCGATTACCCACGTACGTGCAAACATATTCCCAGATGGTGGTATCAGCCGTTTGCGTCTGTTTGGTACGAAAGCGAAATAGGTAAGGAAATGAGTATGAGTAATGGAATACGTCGTTTATCAATCGAACCGTTAACCAAGCAGGCTTTTGCTGAGTTTGGCGATGTTATCGAGTCCGATAATAGTGATTTCTTCATGATCAACAGTGGATCAACACGTCGCTACCACAAGCTAGCGACAACGGATGTGCAAGACCAAGACGGAGAAGCGATCATTAGCATCTTCCAAGCCACACCGTTGAGCTACCCACTGACCATCAAAATGTTAGAGCGTCATCCACTTGGCTCTCAGGCATTCATTCCATTACTTGGTCAACCCTATTTAATTGTTGTTGCGCCAAAAGGCGATGATCCAACATTAGCCAAGAGCCGAGCTTTCTTGAGCAACGGCCGTCAAGGAGTGAACTATCACAAAGGGGTGTGGCATCACCCAGTTCTCGCGCTTACTGATCAAGACCAGTTCTTGATCGTCGATAGAGGCGGCGAAGGGCACAACTGTGATGAAGTTTATTTCGACAGCGACCGAGTGGCATTGCATTTGGACGATCTGCCAACGGACGACAATAAGGAAGAGCAACGCTTAGCTAAAGCGTTGTGATACAGGAGTTTATTATGGATCCGCATATTACAGAATGGTTGAATCTAGCAATACGCTGGGCTCACATGATTGTTGGTGTTGCGTGGATAGGCGCATCATTTTACTTTGTTTGGTTAGAGAACAACCTTAACCGAGTAAACCCAAAAACGGGCCTTTCAGGCGACTTATGGGCAATTCACGGCGGTGGTATTTATCACCTAGAGAAGTACAAACTTGCGCCACCAGAGATGCCAGAGCACCTGCACTGGTTTAAATGGGAAGCCTACTTCACGTGGATCACCGGTGTGTGTCTACTGGGTGTGGTCTACTACCTAAACGCTGAGATTTACCTGATTGCACCGGGCTCTGGCCTTGATTCAACAACGGCAATCGCGATTGGTATTGGTTCATTCGTTGCCGGCTGGTTTATCTACGACTTACTGTGTGACTCACCATTAGGTAAAACCCCCGTGCTGCTTGGCGTTGTGCTGTTCGTGCTGCTTGTTGCTGCGACATATGGCCTAACCCAAGTGTTCAGTGGCCGTGGTGCTTACATTCATGTTGGTGCAATTATTGGTACCATCATGGTGGGTAACGTATTCCGCGTTATCATGCCTGCACAGCGCAACCTGGTGAAAGCGATTGAAGAGAAGCGCGAACCGGATCCGGCACTGCCAGCGAAGGGCTTACTGCGTTCTCGTCACAACAATTACATGACACTGCCAGTGCTGTTCATCATGATCAGTAACCACTTCCCAAGCACTTATGGCTCGGAATACAACTGGCTGATCCTTGCTGGCTTAGCGATCTTCAGTATCTTGGTGCGTCACTACTTCAACACCCGTCATGGTAGCCAGAAGTTTGCCTGGACAGTACCTGTAGCGGCATTGGGTATGATCACGCTCGCGTTTGTTACCTCACCTTACGCGAAAAAACAGATGACTCCGGTTGTACAAGCACCAGTGGTTCAAGAAGTGCAAGTAAGCGCGACTGAATCGGCGACAGAAGAACTTGCTGCAAACGACACCGCGTCAACGACGACTAGTTCTCAGGCCGCACCAGCAGACCACGCAATGCAAGCGGCTAGCGCAGGCGTAAGCTTTGAAACCATCAACAAAGTCATTCAAGAGCGCTGTTCTGTGTGTCACTCATCAACCCCGAGCCATGCCGCTTTTGCTGCTGCGCCAGCCGGTGTGATGTTTGATACTCCAGAAGAGATCAAAGCCAACGTACCAAGGATTGTTGCTCAAACCGTAACAACCAAGGTGATGCCGCTTGGCAACATGACTCAAATGACCGACGAAGAACGCGCACTCATCGGCACATGGGTAGAGCAAGGCGCTACGCTGCAATAATGATGTGAATCCTTTACCTAAGAGCATGAGTCTTAGGTGAGGCTTGGGGAGAGTTTGGTTTCGGGCACGCGCCAAACTCATCCCACCCTGTTTCCCCGGTTCCTATAACCGGGGCTTTTTGTTTTTGGACAAAAGAAATGCAGATTTATCATTCTGTTGGTGACTCTATATGCATATCTGGTTTAGAGTTCGCGAGATTGGATGTTATTTAACTATTTTGGTGTAATTTGGTTTTTTGCTCAGAGCTTTAGCAACTTCAAAATTGACTATGTATCAGGGGGTAATCGGTGTTTGACGTATCAAGTTTTAAACCAACAGAAGAAGATGTGATTAGAAACTCGAAGCTAGAGACGCTCTATAATCATACTTTTGAAAAAGGTCGGTTTTTCCAAGTAATTTTTTCTGATGAAAGAGAGTTTCACATTCAGTTAGCTCCTCGGACAATGATGAAAGTTGTGTATCTCAAAGATAAAGATGATATCGAGGGAATAAAGCTGTGTAAGTTAGTGAGTGGGCAAGAAAAGCAAGTTATTGAGTTTTCGAAATTCAATATGCAGCAGCTAAAAACTTTTCTCAATTTCATTCAAGAACTCGACCTTCAAGGAGTAGCAGAGCGTCGTATTCGGCTTTCTGAAGATTCCATGGATATCCTTGATGCTGAAACAAAGCAGAAAATCACCACATTGCTCTCTGGATCGGATGGAGGGGAGGTTGTCAGGGATTTATTATCTCAAGGTATGATAACCACTCAAGACTTGGTTAATACTGGTTATCGTAAAGCACAGCTTGATATATTCAAAAAGCTTCTCTACTCCAACTATTTACCACAATATAAACATGATATTGGAAGACCAGAAACAAAAGATGAAACCGCATGGCAGCACTTTTTTTCCATTAATCAATGGATCTTTGGATATGGTTTGGATTATCGATTTCAAGGAGTACTGCAGAAAGAGTTCCATGCATCTGATACTAATGCTGGAGGAAGTGAAGGCGTCATTGCCGATTTTCTAATGGGTGATCATAGGTTCACTACTTTTGTTGAGTTAAAGTTACCTACGACCCCGCTTTTTGGAACAACAAAAAACAGAGCACAAAGTTGGAAACTTTCCAAAGATTTGATGGAGGCTTATTCTCAAATTTTGGAGCAAAAAGCGAGCGGTATATTGAAAATTGAAACTACTCGTGAACTCTATGCCGATGATTATAGTGAAATCAATCAAAGTGCGTATGACTCTAAAGCTGTTCTAATTGTTGGTAGTTGGGATCAAATAGACGACGTGTCTGAGCCTGCTGGAATCAAAAAAATGAAACGCAAAACGCTCGAGCTTTTTAGAAGAGATTCTCGAAACATTGAAATCATAACGTACGATGAATTGCTAGAAAGGGCATCATTTATTGCTCTTAATGAGACTAACACGCTTAGGTAATAAGCTGCTTAAATCGTGGTTTTGTGGAGCAAAGGTGACAGGAGTTTAAAATATACCCAATCAACTTGAAGATGCAGGCTTAAACACCTGAAAATTGTCATTGATTCGAGACGTCAACGAACCTGCAATCTCTGGAAGAGTTACAGTAAAAAATTGGTCTATGGCTTCCTTGAAG
>NZ_JACJFF010000330.1:0-683 GCF_014164465.1 Vibrio sp. SG41-7
TGGGTCTAAATTATGTTTAGAGGTTTGCTGAAAGCCTGAATGAAATCAAACGTGGGCGAGGGATATGCTCAATTAGAAAGGTCAGCTTGCTGGCCTTTTTTAATGCTCATCGTGAGAATCGTTTTACGATTGAAGCCCGTAATATAATTTGCATAATACGCGGGTTCTTGTTTTAACGATTAGATAGTCTTATGATTACTTGGCAAAAGAAAGCCCAAAGAGCTGTAACTCTTCAGGCTTGGATAGATTAGTTTTTGCTTTTTATGATTTTGACTAGGGCTGTTATTGCGGTTATCACAGCAGCTATTGCCAATAGTAGGTTTGTCAGGTCTTCGATATAGTTGATCTCCCTAAATTAAGAGCCCTGAGCCGAATGCTTAGGGCTTTTTTGTAACAGTACCGTCGAAGAGTCAAATTATATCAAAGCTCTCTTTAGGCAACCTGTATGTTTAAGGAAGTAACATAATTTATTGTACGGTAATCATATAAAGCATAAGCTCAAGCATTTGATTTTATTAGCATTTAATTTTCCGTAAAATATTTTGTGATACAGATCTCAAATTTTATCGTGCAGTTTATGTTTGTCTATTTAACTCGATTTTCACTGCTATAAGCTACGCTTGTAGAGCGAAAATGAGTCGACAAGCGAAGCGCGTCAGAAAGGAAAGCCTAACTTTATAGCT
>NZ_JACJFF010000331.1:0-670 GCF_014164465.1 Vibrio sp. SG41-7
TCAAGATAGCGATGCTACGCATCGAGCTAGGGCGCTGTTAATTCATTGATACTCTTATCATTCATAGTACGTTATCCTATCCTTACGTTCCCCTCCTCTAGATTTTTACGTGGTTCAATACTCAGGCCATAGACAGACGTCGCCACCACACACCAAAAGAATTTCTTCCCCGCGCAACGAAACTCCTCTTTGAAAAAGACAACGCTTGGGAAAAGGTGCTTTGGAAACACGCTCAGACTTTTAGTCTCTGGCAAATCACCTGTGTTGAACGAATGTTAGCGTGTGGGACTAACATGATGGGCGCTAAACACTACGATTGTGGTACGCCAGACTGTCCGCATACTAAGGTCATCTGCCAAAGCTGCAAAACGAAGGCTTGCAGTTCTTGTGGCACTAAGTCCACCGAGCAATGGATACATACTCAACTTGATGTCATGCCTGACTGTGAACATCAACACATCACATTCACTATGCCGAGCGAGCTATGGCCTATCTTCGAAGCCAATCCAACACTACTCAATGATTTGTTCTCTCTTGCGGCAGACACGCTGTTAGAGTGGGCAAAAAAGCATGAACTTGAGGTAGGGATATTCGGAGCGCTTCATACTTATGGTCGAGCCCTTAACTGGCATCCACATATCCATTTATCGGTCACTCGTGGAGGCTTAGA
>NZ_JACJFF010000332.1:0-668 GCF_014164465.1 Vibrio sp. SG41-7
AAACAAGCGTTAAAGAAGGCACCTTTGATTCATGCCGACGAAACCTCTCATCACCGAAATGATGAGCAAAGCCTTCGTTGGTGTTGGTTAGTGGCCAGTGATGATCTTGTCTATGAACAAATACTGTATTCGCGCTCGACCTCATCAGCGAAAAAAGTCATTGATGAAGACTATGCAGGCATCGTGGTCAGCGACCAGTGCCCAAGCTATAACTCGATAGCCGCAGACCGTCATCAGTTATGTTGGGCACATGTTAAGCGCAATCTTCAACAAATGGCGGATTATAGTGGTGGTGGGCATACTGCTTATATAGGAAGGCACCTTTGTCTTCTGACGAATGTTCTCTTCCATACTCGACATCGTTATGAGCAAGGTGAATTGGATTATTCACGGTACTTGCGGCGAATGCACAGGCTACAAAAATCGTTCGATCATTGGTTGAACAAAGGGACAGGTGTGATGGTCAAGCGGTATCGAGGGCGATGCAAGTTACTGCTCAAACATAGAGAGAGCTTGTGGGTTTTCCTCAAGAAAACGTCAATTCCCTTAACCAATAATGAAGCCGAGCGATGTATTAGAGGCTTTGTAATCCAAAGGAAAATTAGCTTCGGAACGACCTCAGATGCAGGCGATAAATTCCGTAGTCGTATCCACACACTCATCGAAAC
>NZ_JACJFF010000333.1:0-607 GCF_014164465.1 Vibrio sp. SG41-7
GAGGGTGAGAGCCGCCTAGAGATCAAAGACGTTGGGGTACGGCCTCTTCGCCACAACAGCCGTGATGATTTCACTCAACACTGACATTGCCGATAAGCCACGTTTTTTGCAGGTTTCTATGAGGGGAGAATATTGATCCGTCACTAAAAGGTGTAAAACCGCTTCACCAAGTAGTCGTTTGGCAGCATGTTGGCTTCTTCCGCTGTTAATTTGGAAAAAGTGCGTATTTCGGCTGATGTGACCCCTGGTTTCGTTTTTAATCGACCACCTTTTTAAGCCTCGCTCTGGGCGGTAGTCCAGTTGATTTCCACTAGCGCTTAGGCGCAGCTTGGCTTGCCGTTTAAGTCGTTGGATTTTGGTTTGATCTCGGTTCACTATCTCATGATCAAGGATGAGTCCTAACCTTTCTTCAAAGCCAAGTTCAGCATAAGTCGCGGGGTGTATCCTTTGCTGTTCCAGTGCATCAGAAGCATGACTTAGGCGTAATCGTTCACCAAGGTAACTTGACTTGATATTAACGGAGGGTGAGAGCCGCCTAGAGATCAAAGACGTTGGGGTACGGCCTCTTCGCCACAACAGCCGTGATGATTTCACTCAACACTGACAT
>NZ_JACJFF010000334.1:0-601 GCF_014164465.1 Vibrio sp. SG41-7
TTTATTAGTCTCCTAAAAGGTTAAAACCACCGACTTTAGTCGGTCAGCTTTAGCTATGATACTTTACAACTCTGTACATAGGTGGAGTTGGTCATGGACTATCGTTACGGAAGCCATACGGTTTTTAAAATTCAGTACCATTTTGTATTCGTTACAAAATATCGATATCAGGTTTTGTCTGGTGATGTCGGATTGAAAGTGCGTGAATTAATCAGACAAACATGTCAAATGTTTGAAATTGACATACTCAAAGGTGTCGTCAGTAAGGATCATGTGCATCTTTTGGTATCAGCACCACCTAATATGGCTCCAAGCGAAATAATGCGTCGAATCAAAGGGCGTTCTTCGAGCAAATTGTTCGATAGTTTCCCAGATCTCAAAAGAAGATATTGGGGTCGACATTTTTGGGCTAGAGGGTACTTCTGTGTTACTTCGGGTGAGCTAACTCAAACAATGATCGAAGAATACCTAGAGCATCATTTTGAGCCAAAGGTTGAAGATAACTTCCGAACTGAAAGCGACTAACAACGGGTCTTTGACCCGTATCCGGACTTTCAGTCCGTAATACTAACCCACCTACTTTAGTAGGTGGTTGTTAAGT
>NZ_JACJFF010000335.1:0-599 GCF_014164465.1 Vibrio sp. SG41-7
TTACGCGATGATAAAAGCGTTGAACAAGCTTACTGGGTTAGGTATGCCTGAAACTTGTCGTATTGACTAAGAAATACGCGAAACGGGGTGGCTCTATCTCTAAATTTAATTACGCAACAAAGCCTTCTTCCATTGCCATAAAAAGGCATGGGTACGCCGTTACTTTCATTATGATCAGCCGTTAAGTCATCGGCCACCACATGATAATCACTATTAATTCCTGCAAAACTTGCACTAGAAAAAAAACACGCTGACATTGCTAGTAACAATGATTTATTCATCGACAACTTCATAGTATTAACTCTACATATTATTAGGTAAGAAATTAAAGAAAAGACAATGATATCTCTGGATATAACAACTTTGTTGATAGTTAAATTCACCCTAGGGTCTTCGCCCTATTTTAAAATTCACACTATCAACGATTACAAGTGCCATTATCCATTCTGATAAGCATTGCTTACACGCCATTTAATTGGTCATGACTCCAATCTGTTGATTAATGGTAAAACTCTCGTTCGATAAAGGTGCCGATGACCTTATCGTGCATTTCTTCTGATCTCGAGAAACCGATAGTTTTTCGAACGAGTCTCTTTAAG
>NZ_JACJFF010000336.1:0-594 GCF_014164465.1 Vibrio sp. SG41-7
TTAAGGCTAATCCACAACAGTTCTTGCCCTGGAATTATCAGTCCAATATCTAATCAAAACAGGCTCTGGCTTTTGGCCAGAGCCGCTTCTTCATACCTATGTACACTATCTTCTCGTAAGCTCACTGTCTTTCACAGACATTACATAATCACCTTTTCTATCAACAATCAGCTCCGCTATCGAACGCTGACAGCCCATAGCATCAAGACTAATTACTCGGCCGTTAACTCGGATTAGTTTGAGTAACTCTGGAATAGTCGTGATCTCATTAGATTTCGCGCTCGTTTTAAGTTGTCCTAATACCAGACCTGTATCGACAGAATAAGCATTCACCATATGTGTTAGACACTTCTTCTCGCTATAGTCATACGTACCTTTCAAGGACTTCCCATCAATGGCTATATGTTTGGTTTCTAATGATTTTTCATATTGAACGTCATTGCACCATCGAGTGAAACAAAGAGAAAACTGGCTCTTCGACGTTTCAAGTGGATTTCAATATTTCAGCGGCAGGGCTCGCTATCATGTAGATCATGGTGATGAAAGTGGCTGTATTTCTATAGCCTCGAGCCCTCGACCTCGCGGCTTGAAATA
>NZ_JACJFF010000337.1:0-593 GCF_014164465.1 Vibrio sp. SG41-7
TGTCAAATACTTTGTAAGTACTATTAGGTATAGAATCACATACCTAATCCGTTGCTTAGCTGAATTACAACAGGGGCAACTTTGTCAGCAGTTTCAAGAGTTGCAGTCATGATAGACTCAACAACCGTAGGGCTGTTGTATAGACCAACACCCCCACCGATACCCATTGCGAATGCCATGATACTTTGACGAGCGATACCACCAACAATACCTACCAAAATCATTGAACCAGCAATGATGCGGCCCAGTGTACCTTGAGTCCAGTCTGTGATGGTGGTCCAAATGTCATCAAACTCTGTACCACCAGTACCAGCGTGAGCTTGGTTCGCAAACATAAGCCCAACGATCATTACTAAACCGACGTAGAAAATAAGATTGGCTTTGTTGTTAGCTTTATTTGTAACTTCCATAATTTTTTCCTGATTTTAAGCCTTAAAAAAGGCAGTTGAAGTAATCAACTGCCCATCATGTCAAATACTTTGTAAGTACTATTAGGTATAGAATCACATACCTAATCCGTTGCTTAGCTGAATTACAACAGGGGCAACTTTGTCAGCAGTTTCAAGAGTTGCAGTCATGATAGACTCAACAAC
>NZ_JACJFF010000338.1:0-586 GCF_014164465.1 Vibrio sp. SG41-7
GGCATTGTTAACAGGGAGTCAGTGCAATAACTGGGGAAGCCTGACACCACATCCGGGCAAATGCCGGAAGCGTCCATCAAGAGGTGACTCAAGATGCACGTTGGTGCGAGGTGGCAGATGAACCCGTAGTAGCGAGAAAAGCTAGGCCGATGAAAGCCAGTAATGGTGTGGAGGAAAAAACCAAGCTGACCTTTACCAATATGTGTAAAGGAGCGAACCTTTGTCAAAAGCATGGTGAGTTGTGAAGGGGGGAAGCATACTCTAAGACTTTGATGAATAGTTGAAGTTTATCATTGATACACAAGCCGTCTGAACAACGGGACAAATTGACTCGGAGCACTAGGAATCGTGAGGTTTGAATAAATAGGTCGTATAAGGGAAGTAATTGTAGTTAAGTTTGGTAGATTGCCTTTGAGCTAGAACGCTAAATCCTACAATGAACGTCACCACAATGATGAAAACAAGCTGTCCCCACAAAGCGTACAGTGCAAAGTTCACAGAACTAGCGCTGTGCCACTTTTATAGGTGATGTGGAGTATGCAGGAGCCGTATACGAGGTCCGTACGTACGGTTCTGTGAGAGGGAT
>NZ_JACJFF010000339.1:0-554 GCF_014164465.1 Vibrio sp. SG41-7
TAATACCAATTCCATTAATTAACTTACCAATCGAGTCCAATCTCTAAAGCAGAGGGATTGGACTCTGCGTTTATCTTCACAAAAACTGTTCCAAGCATTGCATACTGAGTTCACTATATCGTTATAGTTTTCAAAACACCTATTCGCTAACTTGTATTGTCGAAGCCATTGCCAAACTTGTTCTATCGGGTTTAATTCTGGTGAATATGGCGGGATATGGATTATCGTGATGTTCTTAAAATGATTGGCTAAATGTGCTTGATGCCAGCTCGCTTGATCCATAATAACCACGGAATGTTTACCTCTAGGGGTCGCCGTTGAGATTAATTCAAGATGCTTCGTCATTGCTTCCATGTTGCTTAACGGTGAAACAATAGCTTCAGCTTCGCCTGTATTGATACAAACGGCTCCAAACAAATAAGCGTACTCAAATTGTTGCTGTTGAACGGCTCTAGGTCGAGTTCCTTTTTCTGCCCAAATCTTGGTTGTGGTATTGCGTTGACCAAATCTAGCTTCATCTTGAAACCAAACAAGCACTTCTTTTAAGTGGATAT
>NZ_JACJFF010000033.1:0-47950 GCF_014164465.1 Vibrio sp. SG41-7
CGTCATATATGGACCCACCCAGTTTGCAAGTAATTTTACACGTTTGGTAATAGAGTCATTGCCTTCATATATTCGGCCTATTTATTGAGCACATTATTATTGTGTTCATGGCCCTGATGTAATCAGCACCCGAAGCTCTTTATCATTCCCACGGCTTCTTAATGAGCCTATGACGGTGCCAGAGTTTCTTCGGGGCGGTTTGACCGCATACCATCGATGTAAAATTTATCGCAACTGTTGATGAGTATCCTTTATTTGTGCTGCTAGTTGTTCGTGCTTTTAGTGATTAGGCGCCTTTTAGCTCGTAAGCTTTGTCATTACAGATAACCGACCAGACAATACGAGCCAGTTTATTGGCCAAAGCGACGCAGGCAATATTAAACGACTTGGTCGCTTTAAGCTTAATTGCCCACTGACTTAGCTTATCTTCTTTCTTATCCATCCGAGATAACGCACTTCTGGCTCCCGCAACCAATAATGTGCGTAACTGTATATTACCTTTCTTAGTGATACCCAGCATTGTCTGATTACCACCCGTTGAATGTTGACGAGGAACAAGACCACACCAAGCTGCAAAATGCCGACCATTTTGAAAGTGCTTCCCTTGACCAATAGCAGCATAAAGCGCAATGGCTGTAATAGGGCCGATTCCGACAACAGTTTGGGCTTGTTGGCAAACATCATTTGTTTCTGTAAAGCTTTTGATTCTCTGCTCTACTCGCTCGATTCGTTCACACAATGCTTTAAATTCTTCGTATAAATCATTAAAGAGCTCTCTAGATATAGAGGTTAAGTTATTATTGGCATCCTCTAAAACCTCAGGTAATACCTTTCTAAAAGCTGACCAACCTCGATTTATACTAATACCTTGTTCAAGTAACATTCCACGAGCCTGGTTACTGAGCTGAGTACGTTGTCTAATTAGTCGCTCTCTAATTCGTAAAACAATTTGAGCATCTTGCTGCTCTCTTGTTTTGATAGGCACAAAAGTCATGCTATCTCGTTGAGAGGCTTCAGCTATCGCTTCCGCATCATTATAATCATTCTTATTTTTTCGACGGTAAGCCACGACGTGTTGAGGGGCGATGAGCTTTACCGTGTGACCTAAATTAACCAGTTCTCTTGCCCAATAGTTTGAGCTGCCACATGACTCCATAACGATACAACTCAGCTCTATCTGAGCAAAATAAGAAAGAACTGCTGTACGATTGAGTTTCTTTTTTTTAAGGATTTTTCCATGTGATGTCATATGTACAGCATGGAAAATGTTCTTGGCTATATCTAATCCGATCGTTATAGTTTTCATATGGACCTGCCCTCAGTTAGATGATTGTGTTTAATATTCATCTTGGCGCATTGCGACGCCGTTTAGAAGGGTGGGTCCATTTCATTATTCCCGAAAGCGACGAAGGAGCGTAATCGGGAATCTGTTATTTGCTCGTTGCCAAAAACAAAAAGGAAAGCCAATGGCTTTCCTTTTTAGTATCTAGCGTTTGCTCATTGCTAACGATAGCCTGAGATTAACAACCAGGGCCACAATCTAGACAGTGTTTCACCATCTCTGGACCAAGGTGCAGTTTCGCATTCAGGTCACGTAGCGCTGTTCGTACACCTTCTTCAATTACTGGGTGGTAAAATGGCATATCCAACATTTCAGAAACCGTCATCTTTTTCTGGTGTGCCCATGCGAGTAAGTGAGCCAAATGTTCTGCGTTTGGTCCCATCATCTCAGCACCAAGGAAACGGCCTGTACCTTGCTCGCCGTAAACGTGCAGAATACCTTTGTTGCGTAGCATCACTCGTGAACGACCTTGGTTCTCGAAAGACACTTCACCTGTTGCGAAACAACCACATGTGCCTAAGCGGGTTATGATCTCTTTGTATGTTTCACCCACCATCGCGATTTGTGGGTCAGAGAATACCGCAGAGATTTTAGAGCGGCGTAAGCCTGCGCGAATCTCTGGGAAGCGACCTGCGTTATCCCCCGCAATACGTGCTTGGTCTGCTGCTTCATGCAGTAGAGGCAGTTGGTTGCTTGCATCACCGGCAATAAATACCGATGGTAACGATGTTTGTAGCGTGTAGTGGTCGGCGATTGGCACACCACGTTCATCAAGTTCTAGAGAGGTATTCTCTAGGCCAAGCTTATCAGTGTTTGGACGACGGCCTGTTGCTGCCAGCACATACTCAACGACGTTAGTTTCTAGCTCACCTTGCTTATTGATGAACTGGATTTCGACTCGATCTTCACCTGATTCAGTGGTAATGCGCTTCATGCTTTCGATTTTTACGTCAGCATCTAGGTAGAACTCTTCATTGAAGGCTTTATCTGCATACGCCATGATTTCTGGGTCGGTTACTGGGCCAACTTGACCACCCAAACCGAACAGTTTTGTTTTTACTCCTAGGCGGTGTAATGACTGACCAAGCTCTAGGCCAATAACGCCCGGGCCAAATACCGCAACCGACTCTGGTAAATCATCCCAGCTGAACACGTCATCGTTAATGATCAGGCGGTCACCAAGTTCATTCCAAACTGCAGGGTATGCAGGGCGAGAACCGGTCGCGATAACAATACGCTTAGCGCTGACAACCGTGTGGTCATCGATTTGTAGCGTGTTGTCGTCTAAGAACTTTGCGTAGCCAGAGATCTTGTCTTGCTCTGGGATTTCATCAACACCTTCTAAAACAAAACCAACAAAACGGTCACGTTCAAATTTCACTCGGTCCATCACTTCACGGCCGTTAATCACGATATCACCTTGTGGGTGAACGCCAAAAGCCGGAGCTTTCTCGATGTGATGTACACTTTCTGCAGCTGCAATAAGCAGTTTAGATGGCATACAACCAACACGAGCACAGGTTGTACCGTAAGGGCCGCCTTCAATCATCACGACACTGTCAGTGTGTGCTTTTGCAGCGCGGTAAGAACCTAGACCTGCCGTACCGCCCCCGATAACTGCTACATCTACATTGACTTGTTTCATAATAATTTTCTCGCAATGGCTAAATTTAGTGTGAACGAACCCCTCCAACTCTGGTGATTTTGTTGAGAGTCAGGATTGCGGTTCAGTTTTGTGATTCTGTTTTATTAGGTTTAGCTTGTGATTCAGCTTTTTGTTACTCACTGCTTCTTGTTACTAACTATAGGTTAGTTAAAAGTTGGCGAGTCAGAAGCTGTATCTTTTTCCAAAGCTCAGATAAGAGTGGTTTGGAATAGCTAACCCACAAGAGGGTGGGTTAGCTGGTATTACCAAGCTATTTAATTACTTAGGTTATTTAATTGCTAAGCGTTTATTAGCGACTAAGTGATTAACCTAGGAAAGTTTCTAGTTCTTCGCTACCACCGATGTGTTTGCCACCGATGAATACTTGAGGAACGGTAGTGCGACCAGAGATTGCACGTAGGCTTACTGTTGTTGCGTCTTTACCTAGAACCACTTCTTCGTAGTTTAGACCTTTGTCGATTAGGTTCTGTTTTGCTTTCATACAGAAAGGACAGCCTGGCTTAGTGAATACTGTGATTGACTCTTGCTCTTTGTGTTCAGGAGCAAGGTAGTTAAGCATAGTATCAGCATCAGAAACCTTGAACGGGTCGCCTGGTACGTCTTCTTCGATGAACATTTTTTCTACCACGCCGTTTTTAACCAGCATGCTGTAGCGCCATGAACGTTTGCCAAAGCCGATGTCGTTTTTCTCAACTAGCATACCCATGCCGTCTGTGAAGTCGCCGTTGCCATCTGGGATGAATGTGATTTTTTCAGCTTCTTGGTCTGCTTTCCATGCGTTCATTACGAACGTGTCGTTTACAGAAACACAAAGGATGTCATCAACGCCGTTTTCTTTGAATACAGAGTGCAGCTCGTTGTAACGAGGTAGGTGGCTTGAAGAACATGTTGGTGTAAACGCACCTGGTAGGCTGAATACGATAACTGTCTTGTCTTTGAATAGCTCTTCCGTCGTTACGTTAACCCATGCATCGCCTTGGCGAGTTGGGAATGTTACTTGAGGGATTGATTGACCTTCTTTAGATGCAAACATATTGATTTCCTTAAATAGTATTTTAATTTTGTTCTATCAGAGCTTAACGTTTTTCTTTGCTCTGTTTCGTTTCGTTGAGCCCATTATTAGATAAATCCTTTGATAGCTCTAATCGTTTGATGTTATGGTTTTGATAGGTAAATTCTATCAAGAGCATTTTTCTTTTAAATGTTTCTATTAAAACCCTTGTTCTTATTAAAACCTGAGGTAAGAGACTGAGCATGAACATTCGTGACTTTGAATACTTGGTGGCGCTCGCTGAGCACAAACATTTTCGAAAAGCAGCAGAAGCGTGCTTTGTAAGTCAGCCGACATTGAGCGGTCAGATACGCAAACTGGAAGATGAAATTGGACTTCAATTAACCGAGCGTAGCCCAAGGAAGGTAATATTTACAGAATCAGGTTTACAACTTGTTGAGCAAGCCAAGCGCATTCTCAACGAGGTAAAGACTTTTAAAGATATGGCAAGTGGACACGGTGAAGCGATGACGGGGCCGATGCACATTGGTTTTATCCCGACCGTTGGCCCGTACATTTTGCCTAAGATCATTCCTTATCTAAAAGAGAGTTTCCCAGACCTTGAGCTTTATCTGCACGAAGCGCAGACACATCAGTTAGTGAGCCAGTTAGAAGATGGCAAGCTTGATTGCTTGGTGCTGGCTGCGGTAGATGAAACGGCTGCGTTCAAAGAGATTGATGTCTATGACGAACCATTAAGCGTTGCCGTACCGTGTGATCATGAATGGGCACAGCAGGACGCTGTCGATATGTTGCAATTAAATGGACAAACCGTGCTTGCACTGGGCGATGGTCACTGCTTACGAGACCAAGCTTTGGGCTTCTGTTTTGCTGCGGGTGCAAAAGATGATGAGCGCTTTAAAGCGACCAGCTTAGAAACGCTGCGTAACATGGTAGCGGCAGGGGCGGGCATTACCTTGTTACCTCAGTTATCGGTTCCAAAGGAAAAACAAAAAGATGGTGTGTGTTACGTGCCAGCGGTGAATCCAACACCTTCACGTCGCATTGTTGTTGCCTACCGACCGGGCTCTCCGCTAAAGGGGCGTTTTGAACAACTGGCTGAGGCTATCCGAACTCAATTGGAAAAAACGGCTTAGCACTCGAGTTTAGAGTGGAGTTCGTTCAGATGTAGATATAAAAAAAGGGTTGATATGAATTCATATCAACCCTTTTTTGTTGGTTCATCTTACTAAGTTCAACAAACCCTAGCTAGAATAGCTCTTCTACTGCTTCGCCTGATGACGTTGAGTAGATGTCATCATTGAAACGTTCAGTGATGTACTCAGTTGGCTCTGTGCCTTTCTCGAAGTACTCGAACATTGATGAGCTATCGAACTTATTAGTCAGTAAGCCAGTTTCACGGTCGATACGAACACGAACGATGTTCTCCGGAATCTCTTTACGTTCAGCAGGAACGCCCGCTAACGCCGTACCCATGAAATCAACCCATGCAGGTTCTGCTGTTTTAGCGCCCGCTTCGGCACCGGTAATTTGGCTCTTGCCAAGGTTAGAGTTCGCTTTAGTTCGACCTAGGTTACGGTTGTGGTTATCAAAACCAACCCATACCGTTGCCACCATGCCAGGGCCGTAGCCGCTGTACCATGTATCTTTCGAGTCATTGGTGGTACCGGTTTTACCGCCAATGTCACGACGCTTCAACGGCTGCGCTCGCCAACCTGTACCATTCCAACCTGTGCCAGCACTCCAGTCACCGCCGCCCCAGATGTTGCTGTACATCATTTCACGAACAAGGAATGCGTTCTGCTCAGAGATGACTTGAGGCGCGTATTGCACTTTGGCATCCACATCTTGCTCTGCAAACTCATCGGCCATTGGGTCTGTGGCAACCTTATGATCGCAATTGTCCTTACAAACCACTTTTGGTGTCGCTTCGAATTCAGTCTCACCAAATGGTGTTTCAATGCGGCTGATGTAGAAAGGTTCAACGTAGTAGCCGCCATTAGCGAATACTGAATAACCTTGTGCTACTTTCATTGGCGTTAAGCTACCCGCACCTAGAGCAATGGTTTCAGAGCGCGGTACTTCGTCAATATCAAAACCAAAACGAGTTAGGTAATTACGAGTATCATCTAAACCAACTTCACGCAGCACACGCACAGCCATTACGTTTTTAGATTGAGCTAAGCCAATACGTAAACGCGTAGGACCCACGTAGGTCGGTGGTGAGTTCTTTGGTCGCCATGCGGTACCTTGGCTCTTATCCCATTGATTGATAGGCGCATCGTTGATCAGTGATGCTAACGTTAAGCCTTTATCAATCGCCGCTGAGTAGATAAATGGTTTGATACCAGAACCCACCTGACGAATAGATTGCGTCGCACGGTTGAATTTGTTGTGAACAAAGTTAAAGCCACCCACCATCGACAATACCGCGCCGTTGTTCGGGTTCATTGCAACAAAAGCAGTGTTCGCATTGGGTACTTGGCTTAGTCGCCATTCAACAGGTGTTTCTGACTTCGCCTCTGCTGACTCTTCTGTCGGCTCTTCAGATACTTCGTCTCCTGTAATTGCTTCATGGCGAACCCAAACTTGCTCACCAACAGCAAGAATCTCTTTCGCTTGAGAAGGGGCTGGTCCTTGGCGATTATCCGTTAGGAATTTACGCGCCCAGTTCATGCCTTGCCACTCAATAGTGCCTTCGCCTTGGTTTTTAACCCAAACTTGAGCGCTTTTCGAATCAACCGCGGTAACAACAGCAGGGACTAAGTCACCATAGGTTGGTTGAGACTTAAGGTGTTTAACGATTTGTTCTTGATCCCAAGCTGATTGTGCCGTTTGCCACAACACTTTTTCTGCACCACGGTAGCCGTGACGCTCATCGTAACCAAGTAGGTTCTTAATCGCCGCTTGGTTCGCTGCCTTTTGCAGTTTTGAATCAACGGTCGTGTAAACCTTCATACCTGATGTGTAAGCGGCTTCGCCATAGCGTTCAACCATCCACGCACGTGCTACTTCAGCAACATACGGCGCGCTCAGTTCAATCTCTGCACCGTGGTATTTCGATATCAATGTTTCGCTACGAGCTTCATCGAACTCTGCTTGAGTGATGTATTTCTCGTCCAACATACGACGTAATACCACGTTACGACGGTGAGTCGCGCGCTCAATCGAATAGATAGGGTTCATCGTGGATGGTGCTTTCGGCATACCCGCCAGCGTAGCAATTTCACTCAGGGTAAGCTCAGGGAGATCTTTACCGAAATAAACACGCGCTGCCGCGCCAAAACCGTACGAGCGGTGACCAAGGAAGATCTTATTTACATAAAGCTCCATGATCTCTTCTTTGCTAAGCAGTTGCTCGATATGGATCGCAATGAAGATCTCTTTGATCTTACGCATGATCTTTTTCTCATTAGATAAGAAGAAGTTACGCGCAAGCTGCTGAGTAATGGTACTCGCCCCTTGTTTGGCTGAACCCGACATTGCAACGACGAGCGCTGCACGGGTGATACCAATTGGATCAATACCTGGGTGTTCGTAAAAACGGCTATCTTCGGTGGCAATCAGAGCTTCAACTAAGTGGCGAGGAATCTCGTCATAAGTCACTGGGTTGCGACGCTTTTCGCCAAATTGAGAGATCAACTTACCGTCTTGACTGAAGACTTGCATTGGCGTTTGGAGCTTCACGTCACGCAAAGTGGCAACATCAGGCAACTCTGGTTTTACGTAATAATAAAACCCAAAAATTGTACTGACTCCAAGAATCATGCAAATCAATGTAAATATGAATAATCGCTTTATGAACTTCACCGGATAATCCCTGATTAGTTAAGGCTGATAAGCAGCAAACCCTTGTACTCTAGGCTAAAAACTTAGCTTTCGTTTATTAACGCTTATTTAACTAATAATCACAACCCCTAGATAATCAACGAAATGCTTGGCACTTCAGGAGCTAGGTCACATGGGTTCATCATTAATTACAGGTATAGATATAAATCATCACAGCATCAAAGCCGTGGTACTAAAACCCGTGGGGGAGTTGTATGCCCTAGTGGGATACAAAGAGCTGCCGATTTCGGACGACATTTTTACAGCTAACCATACTTTGGAGTATCAGAAAACTGTTAAGAAACTTAAAGAACTTAGGAAAGGGCTGCCTTTTGGCTGTTGCAACGTCGCCATTTCAGTACCTGATAACACGGTGATCAGCAAAGTACTGCAAATAGAGAGTGAGTTAGAAGACAGAGAAAAAGAGTTTTCGATCTATCAAACCTTTGCTCATCAATCTCCCTTTCCGATAGAGGAGCTGAGTTTAGATTTTGTAAAGCTAGAAGACAAACGATTTGGTAAAGGTTCGACAAGCAGTTATCAGGTATACGCCACTCGTAAAGAAGTGGTGGATAGCCGAGCGGATGCTTTGACCAAAGCTGGTTTTAAACCTGTCGTGGTAGACACGCAGGCGCATGGGCTGCTTAACATCTGGCAAATGGCATCGCGCCTGTACCCCGAAAAGAAAAATTGGCTGCTGGTGGATGTGGGAATCGACCAAACGTCGTTAGGCATTATTCCACAAGGTTTGGCACCGTTTTATAAAGATATCGCTTTTGGTACCAAAGATCTTCGTAGCCATGGTGCTGCAAGTGATATCGAGAGTGTGTTCGCCACCACTGAAGATACACATCAATTTATTGTTAACCTGATTGAGAAGCTCAAGCGTCAATTGCAGCTCTATTCCTCGGGAAATGCGCAGCAACCTATCTCAGGGATCTGGCTGATGGGCGAGGGCGCCAGCATTCCGATGGTAACCGAAGAGCTAGAACGTCATTTTCAGATGAGCTGCGAGTCATTGAATCCTTTGTCTCTATTTGAGAATAAGGTGGCGAAGCGACGTCGATTACCAACGAATTGGCAACATTTCGGTATTGCGGCGGGTATGGCGATGAGTGGACTCAAGTGGCAGGGAGAAAAGCATGTTGCATCAAATTAACCTGCTGCCGTGGCGTGATGAGATTCGCGCTCAGCACAAGAAGCGCTTTATTCATCTGATCATTCTTGGTGTCATCATCGCGCTTGCAGGGCAATGGGCGGTTGGTCACTATTTTTACGACCAACAAGCCAAGCAGCAAGCCCGTCTTAGTTACCTCAATCGATATATTGCCGAGATCGACCGACAAATTCAGTCATTAAAGGTCGCAGAGCAGGAGCATAAAGCGATTCTGACTAGGCTTGATGTAGTCGAATCGTTGCAGCTTGGTCGCAACAAGACCACCGACTTTATGAACCTGATGCCGGAGCTGATTCCCGAGGGTGTGTATGTCGACAAGATAAAGATGAATGGTCAGGAGATTGAAATGTCGGGTATCAGCGACAGTACTGCTCGTCTCGCTACGATGTTGGACAACCTCGAGCGTTCAGATTCTCTGAAAGGGGTCGAGATGCACTCTATCGTTCATAACCGCAAGCGCTTCAATAAAGAGTTTCAGACCTTCAAGGTCTCTTTTGTGTTTAGCCCTGTGTCTTTAGAAAGCACAACCGCGAGCAGAAAAGAGAAGGGGGCGCATCATGGCTAACCTTCAAAATAAGATTAGTTGGCAAAACAGGATGAGCTTGCAAGATCTCGATGTTGATGAGATCACCGAATGGCCATTGTTGCCTCAGCTTCTCGTGATTCTGGTTTTGATAGTGTTAATCCAAGGTGTTGGCACTTGGCTTTATGTGCTGCCTTTGGGTGATGAGCTACAGCAGATGAAGCAACAAGAGCAGACCTTAAAAGCGACCTTGAGAATAAAGGCCAATAAGGTTGCGGCCTTACCTAAGCTTCAGAGCCAGCTGGATGAGCTAACTAGCCGTTATGACTATCTATTAGAGCAATTGCCCGTTCAAAAAGAGCTCGCCAGTATGTTGGCCTCTGTGAACGAGCTTGGATTGGATAATAAGCTGACATTTACGCGAATTGACTGGGGGCAGAAGCAGAACAAAGAGTTTCTCTATCGTTTACCGCTCAACATCGAGCTGACGGGTGACTACCACGAGATTGGTGATTTCTCTGCGGCCATCGCTAAGCTGCCACGCATCATCAGCTTTGATGACGTGAATTGGCAGCGAGTCAGTCAAGAAAGTAGCACGCTGCACTTCAGGGTTCGAGCTTATACCTACCAATTTAAATCGGAGGTCAATGATGAAACCCAATAGCGTGTTTTATTCAACATTACTATTGCTTGTGCTCACGGGCTGTAAAGCGAATGAAGATTCGTTAGAAGACTTTGTAGTGCAAGTTGAGGCCAAAGCGAGAAAAGAGGTGGAACAATTGGTTCCTGCGACTGAGTTTTTGGCCGCTACTTATCAGCGCCGAGCCTTTCGTCCTCCGTTTGAACTGCCTAAAGAAGCCATCGTGCAAAATCAGCCTTTAGTTAAGAAAGACTGTTGGCAACCTAGCGCGCGTTCTCGTAATGGGAAATTAGAAAAGTACCCGTTGAGTAAGCTTCGTTTAAGAGGCGTCATGGGAAGCGGAACAAGTGTGTTTGGGTTAGTGCAAACACCCAAAGGGAACGTGGTAAACGTCAAAAAAGGCCAGTTTATCGGCTTAAACAATGGCCGAGTTACTAAAGTGACGAGCCAGTACGTTCAGATTAATGAAACTCTTCCAGATGGCTTAGGTTGTTGGCATAAGCGCAACGTTAGACTGGCTCTGAAGTAAACCAATGTCACATGATGTGGATATGAGATGTAAATATGATTAAAGGAATAAGTGGATTAGTGAGCAAGGCTCTACAAGGTTTTGCTGTGTCTGTGATGTTGGTCTTTAGTGTGCTCAGTCACGCCGAGAGCTTACCTAATCAATTGGAGAATATTGATTTTAGGGTAAACAAAGATAAAGACGCCGTCATTATTATTGAGCTGGCAACCAGCACCGCTGTGGTGGATGTTCAACGTGCTCAGGAAGGGTTAAATATCGAATTACTCAATACTCAAGTTAATGACGATAAGCTTTATCTTTTGGATGTGAAGGATTTCGCGACCCTAGTGGAAGGTATTGAAGTCTATAAAGAGACGCCCAGCACACGACTGTTGGCGACGATCGCTGGTGACTATCAGTATGAATATAACCTAAAAGGTCGTTTCATAGAGGTGGTGATCAGCAAGCCTGTTATCAATGAAGCGACCAAAGAGAAAAGCGTTTTAGAAAAAGAGGGCAAACTGATATCGATTAACTTCCAAGATATCCCGGTTCGAAATGTCCTGCAGCTGATTGCTGACTACAACGATTTCAATCTCGTGGTGTCTGACTCAGTAGCGGGTAACCTCACTTTACGTTTAGATGGCGTACCTTGGCAGCAAGTTCTCGACATTATCTTGCAAGTTAAAGGACTAGATAAGCGCGTTGATGGCAATGTTATTTTGGTGGCGCCAAAAGCAGAACTCGATCTTCGAGAGCAACAAGCGTTAGAGAAATCTCGCTTGGAAGAGGAGTTAGGGGAGCTTAAGTCGGAAATCATCAAGATTAATTTTGCTAAAGCCACCGACATTGCCGACATGATTGGCGGTGAAGGTGCGGTGAGCATGTTGTCCGATCGTGGCTCGATCACCATAGATGAACGCACCAATTCCCTATTGATTCGTGAACTGGAAGAAAACATTGCCGTGATACGAGGCATCATTGAATCTTTGGACATCCCTGTGAAGCAAGTCCAGATAGAGGCGCGCATCGTAACCGTTACCGAGGGTAACCTTGATGAGTTAGGGGTGCGTTGGGGTGTTTCTTCCACCAACGGTAGCTTCAAAGTTGGCGGCTCGATAGAGGGCAACCACCCATCGCAAATTACGCCGTATGACGATAATGGTGGGAATAGTGCGATTGACGATTTCCTCAATGTTAATCTAGGGGCGACATCTCCTAATGCATCAAGCATTGCGTTTCAGGTGGCCAAACTGGGTTCAGATACCTTGCTTGATCTTGAATTGTCGGCACTACAACAAGAGTCAAAAGCTGAGATTATTTCCAGCCCTCGTTTAATCACCACCAATAAAAAGCCCGCTTATATTGAGCAAGGTACTGAAATTCCTTATTTAGAGTCGTCTTCAAGTGGTGCTACTTCGGTCGCATTTAAGAAAGCGGTGTTGAGTCTTAAGGTGACACCACAAATCACGCCCGACAATCGTTTGGTATTGGATTTAAGCGTGACTCAAGATAGGCCAGGGCAAGTAGTGAAAACGGGAACGGGTGAGGCTGTTGCCATTGATACTCAACGCATCGGGACGCAAGTGCTTGTTAATAATGGTGAAACAGTCGTACTTGGCGGGATATTTCAGCACAGTGTGAGCAGTACAGTGGACAAAGTTCCTCTGTTAGGAGACCTGCCAGTTTTGGGTGCATTATTCCGTCGTAGCTATGAAAATGTGGGTAAAAGTGAACTACTTATTTTTGTTACACCCAAAGTTGTGATTCAGTAATGAACAATTAGATTAAAAATAAAGTTGCATTAGTGGCACCTAACCTTGATAATTTCGGGTCTTATCACGAATTATCTGTGAGGAATCGGTGCCACGGGCCTTTTAATTTCAGTACTTGTACTGACCTACCTTGTGGCGATGTCATTGAATTAACGTTGTAAATTACTGCTAAAAACATGGCTGAGAAACGCAATATTTTTCTTGTTGGCCCAATGGGCGCCGGCAAAAGTACAATTGGTAGACACCTAGCTTCCCAACTTCATATGGAGTTTCTAGACTCTGACACTGTGATCGAAGAGCGCACTGGCGCAGACATCGCATGGGTTTTTGATGTTGAGGGCGAAGATGGTTTCCGTAAGCGCGAAGAATCTGTAATCAACGATCTGACAGAAGAACAAGGTATTGTTCTTGCGACAGGCGGTGGTTCAGTGCTGAGCAAAGAAAACCGTAACCGTCTATCTGCACGAGGCATTGTTGTATACCTAGAAACAACAATTGAAAAGCAACTTGCTCGCACTAACCGCGACAAGAAACGCCCTCTACTTCAAACAGACAACCCGCGTGATGTGCTAGAAGATCTAGCTGTATCTCGCAACGCACTATACGACGAAGTGGCGGACTACACAGTTCGTACCGACGATCAAAGTGCAAAAGTGGTAGCCAACCAGATCGTAAAAATGCTAGAAGAACGTTAAGTTCATTTTTTCGGAGAGCAAACCCATGGAACGGATTACGGTCAATCTAGCTGAGCGTAGCTACCCTATCTCTATTGGCGCCGGGTTATTTGAAGACCCGGCGTACCTTTCTTTTTTATCAGGCAAACAGAAAGTTGTTGTTATCAGTAATGTGACAGTAGCGCCTCTTTATGCCGATAAAATTTTATCGTTGTTGGATCAAGTAGGCTGTCAAACTTCTCTTTTAGAGTTGCCAGACGGTGAGCAATACAAAACACTTGAAACGTTCAACTCAGTGATGAGCTACATGCTTGAAGGAAATTACAGCCGCGATGTGGTGGTGATTGCTTTGGGTGGTGGTGTTATCGGTGATTTGGTCGGTTTTGCTGCCTCTTGCTACCAGCGCGGTATTGATTTCATTCAAATCCCGACGACCCTTCTTTCTCAAGTGGACTCCTCTGTAGGCGGTAAAACTGCAGTGAATCATCCCCTTGGCAAGAATATGATCGGCGCTTTTTACCAACCAAAATCTGTCATCATCGATACTAACTGCTTATCAACGCTTCCAGAGCGTGAGTTCGCAGCGGGCATTGCTGAGGTGATCAAATACGGCATCATTTACGATGAAGTCTTCTTTGATTGGTTGGAACAGAATCTAGAGAAACTTTATCAACTTGATGAAGATGCACTGATTACCGCGATTGCTCGTTGTTGTGCAATTAAGGCTGAAGTGGTTGCTATAGATGAAAAAGAGTCAGGAATCAGAGCGTTATTGAACCTAGGTCATACATTTGGTCATGCGATCGAAGCAGAACTAGGCTATGGTAATTGGCTACATGGTGAAGCTGTGTCGTCAGGCACTGTAATGGCAGCGAAAACAGCTCAATTACAGGGACTGATCTCTCAGCAGCAACTTGAGCGAATTATTTCTATACTCAAGAATGCGAAACTGCCAATCCATACGCCAGAAAGCATGTCTTTTGAAGACTTTATGAAGCACATGATGCGTGATAAAAAAGTGCTGTCTGGTCAGTTACGTTTGGTATTACCAACAAGTATTGGTACCGCTGAAGTGGTCGCTGATGTGCCTCAAGACATCATTAAACAAGCGATTGATTTCTGCCGTACTCTTTAAATTTGGTTGTGAGGTTGCCTAGCTAAACTCTAGGCAGCTGAAGCGTTTTACTGATCGATCTTATCAGTAGGGATCCCCAATGAGTTTGGCTCATGAATTAAGAGTATTAGAGTTAGAGTCTCAAGTTGAGCTGCTAGAGCGCTTACAGCTTTTGACTAACTTTGGTTCAAACCTTGTAACGGTTGCGGGCAAAGCTGGCTCTGGCCGATCTTGGTTGGCTCAACGTTACCTTGAAGCATGGTCGACAGAAAAAAATCAGTGTTTACTGCTTTGTCACCCAAGCCAAGACGATCAACAACGTCGCGCGCTTATTCTTAGCCAAATTGTTTCTGATCCCCTGTTTAATCAACATGATTCTTTATCAGATAGCCTCGCAAGGCTACTGGATGGAGAGTCGTGTAATGTGGTTATCGTTGTAGATGATGCCCACCGACTGTCTGAGCTATTGGTATCCGAATTATGGATGTTGGTACTTGAAGCTCAATCAAACCCTCAATGGACGATCAATATCGTTCTCTTCTCGGAAATTGGCCATCTAGACACGCTATTAACACGTCTTAGTTACGGGCAACCACACAAGCCTATCGACCTCGAGATCGATGATCTTTCTCAACCAGAAGCGGAACATTTCTTTGAATCCCTAGTGATTCGATATGTTGATGATGAGTCTGAAACTCGCGTGCGACGTGCGTTTAATAAAGCACAACCTTTGCCCGGTGAGTTAATGGCTTTAGGAGAATTGAAAGTGGAAAAAAGGATTATTATTCGCTCAATTATTGGCTCACCCATCAATATCGCGATTGTGGTGGCCTTGTTGTTGGTTTTAATTGGTGGCGGCTATTGGTGGATGTTCAGTCAACCAACCCCTGACGATAAAGCGCAATCACTTATCGCTCCCATTGAACAAACAGCTATCCCAACGTTTGAAGTGGAAAGTGGTACCGAGCAAGCCGGAGTCGACGGATCTTCAGATTCTCAAGCCGAAGCTGACATGAGCTATCAAGGTGCTGACGATGACAGTTCATCTTTACCACCGGTTGTGGTGGAAGGTACAGCCAGTGTTGGCGAGGTGAAACAAGAGCAGCAACGTGTTGTGATTACTTCTGATGTGGTTGATGCCTTGCTTGATGACAAGCCGAAAAATGCCGATACCAGTGCGATTGATGCTGCCGTAGAAGAAAACACAGGTGCCGCGGTTAGCGCGCAACCTGATGCGGCGAAAAACGAGTCACAAGCTTCAGTTGATGAAGATACTGACCTAACGGAATCAACACCGCCGACGAAAAAGATCACCTTCTCATTTGCTCGCGAAGAGTTACAAGCTATCTCGCCACGCGCTTATACCTTACAGTTGAGCGCGATGACGTCATTAGAAGATGTTCAGTCTTTTATTGAAGAATATGACGTCGAAGACAAGGTTCGTATTTATCCAACACTTCGTAACGACACCAAGTGGTTTATTATCACTTATCAAGATTATCCAACGATTCAAGTCGCGCGAGATGCCGTAAGTGCGTTATCAAAACCACTTCAGCAGTTGGAACCTTGGGCAAAATCGATGAATCAAGTGCATCGAGAAATAGAACGTGCGAAATAACCCTGAGCTTAGCCTCAAAATATGTTACATTCCGCAGCCTTATTTTTGAGTTGATAGATAGAGCAGTAAATGAAAAAGCAGCGTGCCTTTCTAAAATGGGCTGGTGGTAAATATGGCCTAGTTGAAGACATCCAACGTCACCTGCCACCTGCTCGTAAATTGGTAGAACCGTTTGTCGGTGCCGGCTCAGTATTTCTGAATACTGATTTTGAACAGTACCTGCTTGCAGATATCAATCCCGATCTTATCAACCTATACAATCTACTTAAAACCGATCCTGAAACCTATATCACTGAAGCGAAGCGTTGGTTCTGTCCGGAGAATAACCGTAGAGAGGTGTTCTTAGATGTTCGCGCTGAGTTCAATGGTACAGATAACGTCATGTATCGCTCGTTAGCTTTCTTGTATATGAACCGATTTGGCTTCAATGGCTTGTGTCGTTACAACAAGAAGGGCGGTTTTAACGTTCCATTTGGTTCTTATAAAAAACCTTACTTTCCAGAAGCTGAGTTGGAGTTTTTTGCTGAGAAAGCGAAGAAAGCGACGTTTGTTTGTGAAGGGTATAGCGAGACCTTTAGCCGCGCCCGTAAAGGCTGTGTGGTTTATTGTGATCCTCCTTATGCGCCATTGTCTAGTACTGCTAACTTTACCTCTTATGCGGGTAATGGCTTCAGCTTAGATGATCAAGCGGCCTTGGCTGATGTTGCAGAAAGAGCGGCAATGGAACGAGGCATCCCTGTCTTGATTTCAAACCATGACACTACCTTAACGCGCCGTTTATACCATGGTGCGGAACTGAACGTGGTCAAGGTTAAGCGCACCATTAGCCGTAATGGCGCAGGGCGTAATAAAGTTGATGAGTTACTGGCACTTTTTCATAAAGAGAAAAACCAGCAACACGCTTCAACAGAATTGCCGTCGTCAGCATAACCCTCGAACTCATTAAATTGAGTGACCAACGGGTACTTTCATAAACTAATCTTTCGAACTGCTAGAATCTGCTTAGGTGCTTAGGTAGAATTGCACACCAAATAGTCTTGGGATTGAGTCTTGTATTCGTGTACGAGATGTCACAAGGCGGTGATATTCGCAATTTACTCACTCTTAAGAGGTTTGGTATGAAAGATTTTCTAATCGCTCCATCGATTTTGTCTGCAGATTTTGCTCGTCTTGGTGAAGACGTAGAGAAAGTACTCGCAGCCGGTGCCGACGTTGTGCACTTCGATGTGATGGATAACCACTACGTACCTAACCTGACTTTTGGTGCACCGATCTGTAAAGCGTTGCGCGACTACGGCATCACAGCTCCTATCGATGTTCACTTAATGGTTAAGCCAGTAGACAGCATCGTACCTGAGTTTGCTAAAGCCGGCGCATCAATGATTACCTTCCACGTTGAAGCGTCTGAGCACGTTGACCGTACTCTACAACTAATCAAAGAACACGGCTGTAAAGCGGGTGTCGTACTTAACCCAGCAACGCCACTTTCTTGCCTTGATTACATCTTAGATAAAGTAGATATGATTCTACTAATGTCTGTGAACCCTGGCTTTGGCGGTCAATCTTTCATTCCTCACACTCTCGATAAGCTGCGCGCTGTTCGTAAACTTATTGATGAATCAGGCCGTGATATCCGCCTTGAGATTGATGGCGGCGTGAAGGTAGATAATATCCGTGAAATCGCAGAAGCGGGCGCAGACATGTTTGTTGCAGGTTCCGCTATCTTCAATCAACCAGATTACAAAGAAGTGATTGATGAGATGCGTGCAGAGCTTGCAAAAGTTAACGCATAATCGTAAAACTACAGATAGATTGAATATTAAGGGGCTCATTGGCCCCTTTTTTACGTCTTGGAGCTCAACTCATAAGACGAACATAATAAATAGGAAAGTAAGATGTCATTAAGCTCAATAAAACTGATTGCCTTTGATTTGGATGGAACCTTGTTAGATAGCGTGCCTGATTTGGCTGTCGCCGCTGACCAAGCTTGTCAGGAACTGGGTTTTTCTTCAGTAAGCGAAGAACAAGTTCGCGACTATGTGGGTAATGGTGCTGATGTTCTTATCGGACGTTCATTGAGCCGTAATCTTACGGTTGATCCAAGCCTTGAACCTGATCTTTTGAAGAAAGCGCGTATCCTGTTTGATGATTTCTATGAGCAGGGCGGCCATAAGCTAAGCCACCTTTATCCATCAGTTAAAGAGACGCTAGCAGAGCTAGACAAAGCAGGCTTCACCATGGCGCTTGTCACCAACAAGCCTTCGAAATTTGTACCAGATGTTCTGGCGCAGCACGGTATCGGTAAGTACTTTGTTGATGTGTTGGGTGGCGACTCTTTCCCAGAGAAAAAGCCGAACCCAGTAGCGCTGAACTGGTTGCTAGAAAAGCATAATGTGAAGGCTGAAGATATGCTGATGGTAGGCGATTCAAGCAACGACATCAAAGCGGCTAAGAACGCAGGCTGCCACTCGTTTGGTCTGACTTACGGCTATAACCACGGTGAGCCGATTTCAGTATCAAACCCTGACTATGTCGCAGACAACATTGCACAATTACTAGATGTCGTTCTAGTTTCAGCATAAAGCGGACAAAAGTTAGCTAACCTACTAGCAAAATACTTATCAATGAGTACACTGGATGAGCCGTACAGAAGAGCTGTGCGGCTTTCTATTTTAAAGTTAAGAAGCTAAGTTTTTCAGATACTACGTTAAGAAACTAAGTTAACGAGCTTAGCGAACAAGCAAAGGAATTAAAAGCATGAGCAAGCCCATCGTATTGAGTGGTGTTCAACCATCTGGTGAACTAAGTATCGGTAACTACTTGGGTGCTCTACGTCAATGGCAACAGATGCAAGATGATTACGATTGCCAATACTGTGTTGTAGACCTTCACGCAATTACGGTTCGCCAAGATCCGAAAGCCCTGCATGAAGCGACTCTAGACGCATTAGCAATCTGTCTTGCTGTCGGTGTTGATCCAAAGAAGAGCACGCTATTTGTTCAGTCACACGTACCAGAGCATGCTCAACTTGGTTGGCTTCTTAACTGTTACACACAAATGGGTGAACTGAGCCGTATGACTCAGTTTAAAGATAAGTCTGCACGTCACTCAAATGACGTAAACGTAGGCCTATACGATTACCCAGTGTTGATGGCTGCAGATATCCTGCTTTACGGTGCTCACCAAGTGCCAGTAGGTAGCGACCAGAAACAACACTTAGAGCTAGCGCGTGATATCGCAAATCGCTTTAACAACATCTACGGCCCTGAAACGCCAATCTTCCAAGTACCAGAACCTTACATTCCAACAGTGAATGCACGTGTGATGAGCCTGCAAGATGCGACTAAGAAGATGTCTAAGTCAGATGATAACCGTAAGAACGTGATTACTCTGTTAGAAGAGCCTAAGTCGATCATCAAGAAGATCAACAAAGCGCAAACGGATGCAGAAACGCCACCACGTATTGCTCACGATTGGGAAAACAAAGCGGGTATCTCTAACCTAATGGGTCTGTACTCTGCGGCGACGGGTAAAACGTTTGAAGAGATCGAAGCGCAATACCAAGGCGTTGAAATGTACGGTCCGTTCAAGAAAGACGTAGGCGCAGCATTGGTTGAGATGCTTGAGCCGATCCAAGCTGAATACCACCGTATCCGTGCTGATCGTGCTTACATGGATGCAGTAATGAAAGCGGGTGCAGAAAAAGCCTCTGAGCGCGCTGCCGTTACACTGAAAAAAGCATACGAAGCAGTTGGTTTTGTTACTCGCCCTTAGATTGGCATGTAAATCACTTTAAAAATCACTAATTATAAATAAAAGGTCACCTTTAATAGGGTGGCCTTTTTTATTAGTGATTACTAATTTAATGTCAAATCACTTAAAGCAAAATGAAAACAAAAAATGAGTAATAGCTCTAATTTTTACCGCGTTATGTAAAAAAATGTTGCTTAGCCTCGAGTTCTGTTGGAACTGGACAGTGAGTCAAAAGAGTGAAAAGTCACTAGCGATTAATCTCTCATTAAAATGCTGAATTACTTTTGTGTGTTTCATAAAAAAGAGACATTGGCTGAATAAGATAATAACGCTGATTTTTGCCATAAGTCATAATGTGTAGAGACTTCCCTATTTTTAGTCCCACGTTTGGCAAAGTTCAGTAATGGCCATCTTTGGTAGAGCAAGTGCAAATAAACCAGTGGAATTTGTGCTTGCTCTCGATATCAAGTTCATTATTAAAGGTAAATAACCATGGAACGCAAACTTACCCATACCGCAATCGCCCTAGCTGTGAGTAGTGTTTTTGCCGCGAGTGCATCGGCTGAAATCATCATTTCGCAATACGTAGAAGGCGGCAGCTACAATAAAGCCATTGAGATCGCTAATACTGGTGACAGCGCGGTTTCTCTTGACGGCTTCTCGCTTGCCAAATCAAGTAATGGTGGTGGTATTTGGGATACGAAAATAGACTTGACTGGTAAAACACTTAACGCAAAAAGCGTTTGGGTGTTAGCTAACTCAAGAGCCAGTGATGCAATTAAAGCACTAGCAAATCAGCAAGACGGAGCAGTAGCTAACTTTAATGGTGACGATCCGATTGCGTTACTAAACGCGCAAGGTGAAGTACATGACATGTTTGGTGTTATGGGCGATGTTGATTTTGCTAAAGATAAAACTTTTATCCGTAAAGATGAAGCAATGACGTCAAATGCTTCTTATGATAAAGCACAGTGGAATGAACTTGTTAAAGATGACATCACAGGCCTTGGATCTTTAGGATATGATGCGCCAGAGCCGCCACCAGCCTTTACTTGTACCGATGATAGTGCTGCTCCAACGTTTACCTCTATTCAAGCCATTCAGGGGGATGGTGATCGTTCGCCACTAATACCTGACGGGAAATTTGAATCAGAGCAAGATATCTTTGTTACTGGTGTCGTTTCAGCTGTTACGAAAAGCATTACTAAAGGCTTCTACTTGCAAGCCCTAGAGGATGACTACAACGCTAAAACATCCGAAGGTCTCTTTGTAGAAACAGGCAGTTCAGATACTGGCTTATCCCCTGGCGATGTGGTGTGTGTGAAAGGTAAGGCGCATGAGCTGTTTAACCGAACGCAATTGAAATCAGATGCTAATAGCTTTGTTAAGCAAAGTTCGCAAGCTGCGCCAACAGCGGTAGAGTTTGTTGTTGCCGATAGTGAAACATTGCATCAAGCGTTAGAGCGTTACGAGGGCATGAATGTAGAGCTGTCAGCAGACTCCAAGTTGTTCGTCACTCGAAACTTTAGCTACGACTATGCAGGTCGTCGAAATAACATGGTATTGGCTCATGAGAAGCCACTGATGAAGCCAACTCAAGTTTTCGCCGCTGAAAGCGCACAAGCAACCGATCTGGCAAAGAAAAATGCAGTAAGCCAAGTTTACCTAGAGTCGGATTATAAAGCCGCTTCTGGCGAAATACCGTACTATCCTGATTTTGCTAAAGATACAGACCAAGACGGCAGTTCAGAAAACCACATTCGTTTGGGTTCTCGCGTGGAAGGCCTACAAGGGGTTGTAGATTACAGCTATGGCCAATATCGTCTAATCGCGACTAATACAGCAACTAAAGATGCTTTTGTAACAAAAGCTGTTGATGCTCAAGGTAACACAATTTTTGATGTGACCCGTAAAGCAGCACCGGAACTGACGAATACTGATATACGCATTGCTAGTTTCAACGTACTGAACTACTTCAATAGCCACAGCAGTATTGGTGGGCCGCTGAATGCATCTTGTAGTGATCAGGCAGATGCTGATGCCTCAAGAGGTTGTAACCGTGGTGCTAAAGTGAATGATGAGTTTTTGCTTCAAAAAGCAAAAATTATAAAAGCACTAGCTGCAATGGATTCTGACATTATCGGCTTGATGGAAGTTGAAAACAATGGCTTTGGAGATGGTAGTGCACTTAAAGATCTAACCGATGGCCTAAACGCGACAATTGATGACGTTAAAAAGCACTACAGCTATGTAGAAATCAAAAAAGCGGACATGACCAAGGGTGAGTTCTTTGGTAGCGACGCCATTATGGTAGCCATGCTATACCGTGCTGACAAAGTAGTACCAAAAGGCAAAGCGAAAGTTATTGTTACTCCTGAGCAGCATGTCCCTGCGGATGTGTTAACACGAACGAAAGAAGACGGAACGCAAGAGTCAAATACTGCGCTTTCTAAATATCAGCGTCATAGCCTGCTACAAACCTTTACTGCAAAAGGTAGTACCGTACCGCTGTCGGTTGTTGTTAACCACTTAAAATCAAAAGGCTCTCACTGTATTGAGCAGTGGCAGAGTTTTGAAGAGAAATCTGATCCAGCAGATCTACAAGGTAAGTGTAATCGCTTCCGTACTTCAGCAACTAAGGTACTAGGCGATAGCCTTAAATCAGTTAAAGGTGATGTGCTGATTATTGGTGATTTGAATGCTTATGGCATGGAAGATCCTGTTCTTACTCTAACTGACTACTCTGAAGCGAAATATGATCGCGAGATCCGCACAGCTTCATTTACTACATTAGGTAAAGATGACGCTGGTGAAAACAAACCTTATGAAGCCGCGGGTAGTGTCGTAACGAAAGGTTTTGGTTACATTAACTTGAATACTAAGTTCCACGGAGCGGATACGTTCTCTTATACGTACGGCGGTGAGCAAGGTAACTTGGATCATGCTTTAGCAAATCCATCGCTGGCTAACAAAGTAACCTCAATTACAGACTGGCATATCAATGCGTCAGAAAGCACAATGTTTGAGTATTCATCTAAGTATACGGGCAAGATGCCAAAGTACGCAGATGTGTTCTCGGCATCGGATCATGATCCAGTGATCATTGCTCTTGATTACGCGAAATCGAATAAGATCACATTACCTGCTAAAGGCGAAAAGCTGAAGGTTGAGTATTACTTACCTGAAGAGGCTGTTGTTGGAGATGTTGTGACGGTTCGTTTAGCGAAGAAAAGCCAAGCGGCATTAAAAGCAATGGCTGCTTCTGATGATCTAACAGCTTCAACCACTTTAACTCAACCAGATGTTGATGCAGGTGTTGTACAAGTTAGCTTTGATAAAGAGCCAGAAAAAGCCAGTTATGTTATGACTCAAGAATTGGCTGACAGTGCGGGTACCGTGAAATCAACAGTTTCTGCAGACGTCACTATTAGTGAAGCCGCTACAGAAAACGTTGAAAGCAGTTCGAAATCAGGTGCATCATTTGGTCTAAGCGGTTTATTTGCTCTGTTCGGCTTTGGCTTCCTACGCCGTCGTACTCACAAATAGATTAGCCATAAGTCATACAAGCTAACTTAAGGCTATCTGTAAACAATTAAGGTCAACTTAGGTTGGCCTTAATTATTGGCGAAATGCAGTTTCCACTTGCCTTTCGCCATGGGTATTGCACAATACCGCCCCTATATCTCCCAATCATTTAGTATTTAGCAAACGATTTCGACCCATGTTACTTATCATCGATAACTACGACTCTTTTACCTATAACTTGTATCAGTATTTCTGTGAGTTAGGGGTCACTGTAAAAGTTGTTCGCAACGATGAGATTGATATTGCCGGTATTGAAGCGCTGAATCCTAGCCATCTTGTTATCTCGCCAGGCCCTTGTACGCCTGATGATGCGGGAATCTCTCTGCAAGTCATTGAACACTTCGTGGGTAAACTGCCGATCTTAGGTGTGTGTCTTGGTCATCAAGCCATTGCTCAAGTCTTTGGTGGTCAAGTAGTGCGAGCCAGACAAGTGATGCACGGTAAAACCTCTCCAATACGCCACAATGGTAAGAGCGTTTTTCAAGGGCTTAATAACCCTCTAACTGTGACACGTTACCATTCCCTAGTGGTGAAAAATGGTACGCTACCTGACTGCTTTGAACTGACGTCTTGGACGGAATTTGAAGATGGCAGCATGGACGAGATCATGGGTTATCAACACAAAACCTTGCCGATTGATGCCGTGCAATTTCACCCTGAGTCGATTAAAACAGAGCAAGGACACCAGCTTCTCGCTAACTTCTTAGCGCGCTGAGTGTTTAAATTTGACTCTTTCTCCGCCTAAATAAGCCAGTTAAACCTGTTAGTCCATTCGTTAAGCGTTTAAATTCGGGCGCTACGCGTCTCTTACTCCTCTGACGCTGATCACTTTTTATAACATTTCTCCCTCTTAAGGCTAAGTTTTTAGCCTATGCAAAATTATTCGCCTTATTTCGTCTCGAACCCAATATACCGCAATGCCAGTAAGGCTTTGCCGTTGCAGGTTATACGTTTAGGTAAAAAAAGCTTCATAAAACAGATTAATTGATGCATAAATAGTCATAGGTAGTGACGTTTAGCTGGTTGTTAGGGATAGCTAAAGAATAATCTACTATTGAAAACGTTAATTAAATGTAAATATAATGCTGCAGCGGGATTATGGCGAGAGAAAATATCTTTGTCTCACTTATGAACCAGTACGCTTATTTGCGAAGCTTGCGGTATCGAAAAGGAATGTACGATGACAGTGGAAAAAAAAGTAGAACGTAGTCTGTTTAATGAGGTGATGGTGCCTTGTTATAACCCAATGGAAATGATCCCGGTAAAAGGGGAAGGCGCACGCGTTTGGGACCAACAAGGCCGAGAATATATCGACTTTGCTGGTGGTATCGCTGTGAGCTGTTTGGGTCACTGTCACCCAGCAATGGTTAACGCAGTTACTGAGCAAGCAAACAAGATTTGGCATTTAAGTAATGTGATGACCAACGAACCTGCATTGCGTCTAGCGAAGAAGCTAACCGACGTATGTTTTGCAGAAAAAGTATTCTTTGCCAACTCTGGTGCAGAAGCGAATGAAGCAGCATTGAAGCTAGCTCGTCGTTGGGCAGCGGATGTTCACGGTCCTGAGAAGTCTGAAATCATTGCATTCAAACAAGGTTTCCACGGTCGTACTTTCTTTACCGTAACGGTGGGTGGTCAAGAGGCTTACTCTGATGGCTTCGGTCCTAAACCGGGCGATGTAACTCACCTGCCTTACAACGATATTGCCGCGCTAGAAGCGCACATATCAGATCGCACATGTGCAATCATGATGGAACCTCTGCAAGGCGAGGGCGGTATCATCTCTCCAACATCTGAGTTCGTGAACACGGTTCGTGAATTGTGTGACAAGCACAATGCGCTGCTTATCTTTGATGAAGTGCAAACAGGTAATGGCCGTACGGGTAACTTTTACGCTTACCAAGGCCTAGGTGTGACTCCTGATATCCTAAGTACAGCGAAATCACTAGGTGGCGGTTTCCCAATCGGCGCAATGCTAACGACCACCGAACTCGCGACACACCTAAAAGTCGGTACGCACGGTTCTACTTACGGTGGTAACCCACTGGCGTGTGCCGTTGCTGAAGCAGTTGTTGACGTAGTAAGCCAACCTGAAACGTTGGCTGGTGTGAAAGAACGCGAAGCACTATTCCGTGATGGTTTAGCTAAGATTAACGACAAATACCAAATATTCAGTGAAGTTCGCGGTAAAGGCCTATTGCTAGGTGCTGCACTTAATGAAGCATGGCAAGGTCGTGCTCGTGATGTATTAGTAGCAGCAGGCGAACAAGGCTTGATGGTACTGGTTGCGGGTGCAAACGTGGTTCGTTTTACTCCATCACTGGTTATCACTACACAAGAAATTGAAGAAGGTTTATCAAAACTAGACAAAGCAATCGCTACGCTAGTTTAGCCTGAGCGGCGTCATAGGAATGATCGCCATTAGAGCGATCCCATGACGTACTGCTAAAGGCCCAAGATTCTCGTTTTGGGCCTGTTTTGCATCTGGAGGGAATATTGATGCTAGTTGTTCGCCCAATAAAATTATCTGATTACGATGCGTTGCATACCTGCGCGGTTGAATCTGGTCACGGATTCACATCTCTTCCGGTTAACGAAGAACTGTTAACCAACAGAATTACTCATTCTGAATACAGCTTTGCTAAACAAGACGTGACTGAACCTGGTGATGAAGGCTACCTAATGGTTGGCTTCGACACTGAAACGGGAGAAGTTGCAGGCACGACAGGTATCGAAGCCTCAATTGGCTGGGATGTTCCGTTTTACTCTTACCACATCAGCAAAGTGGTTCACTCATCGCAAAAGCTTGGCGTGAATAACGTCGTGAAGCTACTGACTTTCGGCAATAACTACACAGGATGCAGTGAGATCTGCACACTGTTCTTGCGCCCGGCTTTCCGTGGTGGATTGAATGGTCGTTTGATGTCTAAGTGTCGCTTCTTGATCATGTCTGAGCACCCAGAGCGTTTTTCGAAAACGATTTTTGCTGAGATGCGTGGTGTATCGGATGCGGAAGGTAACTCTCCTTTCTGGCAATGGCTGCAAGAGCACTTCTTCTCAATTGATTTCACGCTTGCAGATTACCTAACCGGTATCGGTAAGAAAGGCTTCATTGCTGACCTAATGCCGAAGTTACCTATCTATGTGAACCTACTGAGCAAAGAAGCTCAGGCGGTGATTGGAGAGGTTCATGACAATACGCGCCCTGCACTTAAGTTGCTGGAACGTGAAGGTTTCACCAACCGTGGCTATGTCGACATCTTTGATGGGGGCCCAACGGTTGAGTGTGATCTAAGAAATATCGAATCAGTGCGTCATGCGATTCGAGCTCAAGTGACAATTGCAGAGCATTCAAGCTCTAAAGACTTCCTCATTGGTAATACCTCGTTTGAGAACTTCCGCGCAGTAGCCGCGAAAGGCGCGTATGACCAAGCAAGCGACACAGTGATTTTATCATCTGAAGTAGCAAGCGCTCTTGAAGTAAAAGAAGGCGAATTCGTTCGCATGTTGGCTCAATAAGAGCGGCGATTATCTGTCGAAGATTTTAAGGATAGAAGTATGACTCAGTGGATAGCAGGACAGTGGGTGGCAGGTCAAGGCGACGCCATGACATCAGTAAGCCCATACAATAATGAAGTCGTGTGGCAAGGCGATAGTGCAACACCAGCACAGGTTGAATCTGCAGTAGCAGCGGCGCGTGACGCTTTCTTAGTTTGGAAAAAATTGAGCTTTGCAGAGCGTGAAGCGATCGTGTTGAACTTTGCTGAGAAGGTAAAAGAGAACAGCGAAGAAATTGCACAGATTATTGCAAAAGAGACGGGTAAACCGATTTGGGAAACTCGCACTGAAGCGGGTGCGATGGCGGGTAAAATCGCTATCTCTATTCGTGCTTACCACGAACGTACGGGTGAAGCTTCACGTGAAGCCGCAGGCAACCAAATCGTACTGCGTCATCGTCCATTAGGCGTTATGGCGGTATTTGGTCCTTACAACTTCCCTGGTCATCTGCCTAACGGTCATATTGTTCCGGCATTGCTATCGGGTAATACCGTGGTATTTAAGCCGTCAGAGCAGACACCTTGGACGGGTGAGTTTGCGATGAAACTGTGGCAAGAAGCAGGCCTTCCAGCTGGCGTGATTAACCTAGTGCAAGGCGCTAAAGAAACCGGTATCGCACTGGCTGATGCTAAAGGTCTTGATGGCGTGCTATTTACGGGCAGTGCTAATACCGGTCATATCCTTCACCGTCAGTTTGCTGGTCAACCGGGCAAAATGTTGGCGCTAGAGATGGGCGGCAACAACCCTATGGTGATCACTGACCAATTTGGTGATGCTGACGCGACGGTTTATACCATTATCCAGTCGGCCTTCATCAGTGCGGGCCAACGTTGTACATGTGCGCGTCGCTTGTATGTGCCTGTTGGAGAGAAGGGCGATCAACTGCTGGATAAGCTCGTTGCTGCGACCTTGAAGATTCGTGTCGATCAGCCATTCGCTGAGCCAGCACCCTTCATGGGACCACAGATCTCTGAAGCTGCGGCTAAGTTTATTCTGGACGCGCAAGCGAATCTGCAATCGTTAGGCGGTGTCAGCCTAGTCGAAGCAAAAGCGGGTCAAGCGGCGTTTGTTTCTCCGGGTATTATCGATGCAACCAACATTGCTGAACTGCCAGATGAAGAGTATTTCGGTCCATTACTGCAAGTGGTTCGTTATCAGTCACTAGAGCAAGCGGTTGAACTGGCTAATGACACACGTTTTGGTTTGTCTGCAGGCTTAGTTTCAACAGACGATTCAGAATGGGAATACTTCGTTGACCATATCCGTGCGGGTATTGTTAACCGTAACCGCCAGCTAACAGGCGCAAGTGGTGATGCACCATTTGGTGGTCCGGGTGCTTCAGGTAACCTGCGTCCAAGTGCGTACTATGCCGCTGACTACTGTGCTTACCCTATGGCGTCAATGGAAGGTGGTGAAACTCAACTGCCGGCTACGTTTAGTCCAGGTATTGAGCTGTAGTTTTGGCTTTTAAGCTATAACTTGATGAATCACAAGCTTATGAGCTCTAGGTTCATGAATAACAGGTTCATTGGTTAATTATGTAATAAGGAAGTGGTGTTATCGCTTCCTTTTTCCATCACGTCCGACACCTAGATTGGGCGGTAGATAATAATAGAACAAGTATGTCACAGGCTGATGGCTGCTGACTCTGTGTCCAGCCTCTCCCTCTCTAATCCAAATTACTAGCTTGCTAGAACCTCTGACAAGGAGTCACCATGACGCCCGATCTACTCTTTAAATCACTATGGGATGATTACATTCACAGGCTTTGCCCATCGGCTGAGAAAGTTCATCATCTGCTGAAAGAAGACGAAGCCCTGATTAATGATCACATTGCACTGCGAACTTTCAATGTTGCACCGCTGGGTATTGAAACACTGGCTAAGCCTTTCCTTGAATTAGGCTACAAGGCTTGTGGCGACTACTTGTTTGAGAGCAAGAAGTTAGTGGCTAAGCACTACGAGCACCCAGACCCAAACCAACCGAAGGTGTTCATTAGTGAGTTGAAGGTAGAAGAGTGTTCAAGTGACTTACAACAGATCGTTGCGAAGTTGGTTGAGCAAGTAGACGCAAGTAAGCTTCAAGGTCATGAGTTCTTGTTTGGTGGTCGCCTTTGGGATCTGAGCTTCGCGGATTTCCAAGTGCTAGCAAAAGAGAGTGAATACGCGTCTTGGCTAGCGGCTCATGGTTACGGTGCAAACCACTTTACGGTGAGTGTGAACCAGCTTAATGAGTTCGATGAAGTACAGACTGTGAATGACTATTTGAGTGATTCAGGTTTCACTATCAATGCATCTGGCGGTCAGGTTAAAGGCTCTCCAGAGGTCTTATTAGAGCAATCATCTACAATGGCAGACAAAGTCCCAGTTTCATTTGTTGAAGGCAACGAGGTGATTCCTGGTGGCTTCTACGAGTTTGCTAAGCGTTATGCGATGGCGAATGGTGAGCTTTATACAGGATTTGTTGCAGCATCGGCTGACAAGATCTTTGAGAGCACCAACGGTTAAAGAAAGATATGAGCACGGGCTTTACCCTAAAGATGCGAGTACGCTTCGCTTCGAGGAAGTTTACAAATAGGATTCAGTGAGTTCTTCTCGTATCTCGTATCTCGTATCTCGTATCTGCTCTCTAGATCTTTAGAAAACAAAAAAGCCACCAAATTTGCATTTGGTGGCTTTCAAATTTTTGGCTCAGTTAATCGAGATTAACGAGTGCCGTATACCACGATAGTTTTACCGTGTGCAGAAATTAGGTTCTGCTCTTCTAGCATCTTCAAGATACGACCTACTGTCTCACGAGAACAACCAACAATCTGGCCAATCTCTTGACGAGTAATCTTGATTTGCATGCCGTCAGGGTGAGTCATTGCATCTGGCTGTTTCGCTAGGTTAAGTAGCGTTTGAGCGATACGACCTGTTACGTCAAGGAACGCTAAGTCACCAACCTTTTGGCTAGTTACTTGTAGACGATTTGCCATTTGCGCTGAAAGGCGCATTAGGATATCTGGGTTCACTTGGATAAGTTGACGGAATTTCTTGAAAGAAATTTCAGCTACTTCACAAGGAGATTTTGCACGAACCCATGCAGTACGCTCTTGGTCTTCTTCGAAGAGGCCAAGTTCACCAATGAAGTCACCTTGGTTTAGGTAAGAAAGAATCATTTCCTTACCTTCTTCGTCTTTGATAAGAACTGCCACAGAACCTTTAACGATGTAGTACAAGGTTTCTGCCTTTTCACCAGCATGAATCAAAGTACTTTTTGAAGGGTACTTATGAATATGACAGTGTGAAAGGAACCACTCTAATGTTGGATCGGTTTGGGGTTTACCTAGAACCATAATATCTTACTTCCTCTGCAGGGTATGCTTGCCGCTTTCCGTATTTTAGCTAAGCCTGGATTGACTTGTAGGATAAGAGCACTCGTTGAGCGCTGCAAGCTATCTTGTGTTTCGTTTAAGAATAGTATCCTTTTTCAGGTACTATTTCTTGATTTTAATCGTGACCAAGCTACGATTTTTTACGCAAAATTGTGCACATGATCACGGTATGAAAAGTAATCAACCAGAATGGCGTATTGTTAACCTATTTTTCCGGTTTCGATGAGCTGTTGTAGGATGGGCCTTACAATGAGCTCCATAGCAAAACTCATCTTGCCGCCTGGCACCACAAGCGTGTTGTGGCGTGACATAAATGAGCCATCTATCATAGCCAGAAGGTAGGGGAAATCGACGTTTTTGATGCCACGCAAACGTATAACCACGAAGCTTTCGTCTAAACTTGGAATCCCTTTGGCGTTCAGTGGGTTCGATGTATCTACGGTTGGAACACGCTGAAAGTTGATGTGAGTACGCGAAAATTGTGGGGTGATGTAATTAAGGTAATCATCCATTGAGCGAACAATGGAATCCATTACTGCTTCGCGTGAGTGGCCACGATCGCGTGTGTCACGAACGAATTTTTGGATCCACTCAAGGTTGACGATTGGCACCATGCCGATCAGCAAGTCGACGTGTTGTGAGACATTGATGTCGCCATCTACCACGCCACCATGAAGACCTTCGTAGAACATCACATCGGAATTTTCTGGGATCTCTTGCCATGGCGTAAAGGTGCCCGGCATTTGATTGTAAGGCACGGCTTCATCGAAGGTATGTAGGTAACTACGGACTTTACCCGTGCCTTCATTACCGTATTGACGGAAGAACTCTTCTAATGCGCCAAAATCGTTGGCTTGTGGACCAAAGTAGCTGATGTGCTTACCTTGCTCGCGAGCCTTACGGATCTCGACATCCATCTCTGGTCGAGTGAAGCGATGGAAACTATCCCCTTCAACCCAAGCGGCCTTCACGTCCATCATATTGAACATTTTTCGGAAGGCTTCTGAGGTGGTGGTGGTGCCGGCTCCTGATGAACCCGTCACCGCAATAATTGGATGTTTAGCGGACATGACAACCCTTGTCTTTTGAGTAACTTACTTGTTAGCAATCGTTTACCACTATAACACGGCTCCTTTATGAGCGCAGCCTAGAAGCGTTTTGTGACTTGAATATCAACGGTTTCATGCAGCTCAGAAAATACGATGCTGACTTCCTTTGAGGCTAATTGATGTTTCACTTGATCAATCTTGTTTTGCAGTGAAACCTCTACGTCACCGTAGTCTGTGCCTTCACGCAGCACGAATTCTTTAATGAGGTTTTCCAGTGTTTCTGGCGCAATGTCTTGCCATGGGATGATCATAAATACTTCTCTCTTTTATGTTCATAAATAGGTTTATTGATGTGTTGATTACTGTGTTTAGTGACGTCTACTACTCAGTCCTTAAAAAAGGCTCGGCCATTATGCCGAATCTTGAATACTTTCATAGTAAGCAGGTAATGCTTCTTCTAACCAAAACCTTGGTTTGAGCGTGCTACCGGTAATGAACCCCACATGGCCGCCTTTTTGAAATAGGCGGTAGTCGATGTTGTCAGGCAACACGAACTTTGGAATCACGTCGTCTGTCATAAACGGATCGTCTTTGGCATGGATGATCTGAGTCGGTAGTTTAATCTTATTTAGTTTAGGAAGCGCTGAGCACTGAGCATAGTAGTCCTGAGCATTCTTGAACCCGTGCAGAGGCGCAGTAATCCGTTCATCAAACTCATACAGCTTGTCTATCTTCTTAATGGTTTCGGCGGTGATACCGAGCTTTTCTTGCAGCAGCTTAATCTTTTTCAAGGCATTCGATTTGAGAGAGTTGAGCAGGTACTTTTTATAGAGCTTAGAGAAACCTCGCTCAATACGACTTGAGCAACAAGCCAGATCAAAAGGTGCAGAGACAATCGTCGCCGCCGACAGCAATGGGTCGTCCGCGTACTCAGCCAAATAGTTCGCCAGCATATTACCGCCCAAAGAGATACCAACCGCTACCTTAGGGTTATTGGGAAACTGGGCGTGTAGATGTCTTAGGAAAAAGCGCGCATCTTCGACTTCACCAGAATGATAAGCGCGAGCCAAGCGATTTGGTTTTCCGCTGCAACCTCGAAAGTGCATCATCACTGATAGCCAGCCATCTTTAGCAAAGGCATTCATCAGTCCGTTGGCATAAGGGCTTTCAAAGCTTCCCTCTAAGCCATGGAATAGAACGAATATCGGCTTGTTACTTCGAGCCTCATTACTTGGGGTGTCACCCTCTGGCGATTCGCTCCAAGCAAGATCGAGAAAGTCACCGTCGGGTGTTTCTAAGGTTTGCCATTGAGGGTCAAACAACGCCTGCTTTCTAATAAATCGTGGCACTAAGGTTTGTAAGTGCGGATTCGATAGGCCAGCGGCTGCGGTAAATATTGTCATAAAAACAGTCCATGCTTCTTTTATGGGCTTTGATAAAGTGTTGAGCTTTTAGCGAAACGCCCACGTTTTTATTTGAGCTTGGTTGATTCTCGGTATAAGCGCAAGGGTTTCACTGATACGGGCTACAAAAACAAGGAGTAGGTAACTAGTTGAATATTGTCGAGATTGAGCTTCAAACATATTGCCAGTCATGCGCGCCACTCCCGTGTGAAAACGAAGAGCGATACTACCAAGGTAAGCTTGGGTCTTGATTGAAGATAAGAGAAAGGAAACGCGTTAGGGTTGAGGTGCTGGTTCAGAAAAAGCGTCGTAGAGGTTTTCAGCCCCTAATAAACGACAGTATTGAAAAGCGAGTGGTGATTGCTGGTTAGCCGTAAGCTGAAGAGAATTAATGCAGTCGACGAGATCAGATTGCTGTTGCTTCTCTAACTGCAGTTCAAATTGGAGAGCTTCACGGTAGAGGGAATCGACGACTTGAGGTTTGAGGTGCTTACGCAGCTCTCGATAGCTATGAAGCAGGGTTTCAGAGCGGCTTAAGCACTGTTGTACCTTGTGCCAATCTTCCTCAGCAAAAGACAATTGCTGCTCATCAAGCCATTTGAGAAGCAGCAGTAGATTGACGTTGCCGTGGAACTGGTTTTGCAAAGCTAGGCACGCATCCTTTACACCGCGCACACTGTAATACTGAAGGCTAAATTGCCATAGTCGTTCCAGTGTTAGTGATATTGGGGCGTGCTCTGGGCTCATAAGCTATCCATATCCTGTTCCATCTGCTCAAGCTCTTCTTGAGTGGACATCCAATCCATTTCAACTTCTTCTAGCTGTGACTTACTGCTCGCTTGGAGAGCGAGTACTTTATTCAGTTTAGCCTTATTTTCAGCTTCATACAGTGAAGTGTCGGATAATTCTTGCTCAGCTTCTTCGAGAGATAGCGTTAACTTATCCATCTGCTTTTCAAATTGAGTCAGCTTTTTACGAAGTGGCGCCGTCAGTTTACGGAACTCTGCTTCTTTACGTTTCTGCTCTTTTTTCGCTGCTGCACTGTTGGCGCCGTCTTTTGCTGGTGCCAATGCTTGCGCTTCTTTGCGCTCAACTTTCTGTTGTTCGGTTAGCCACTTGTAGTAATCGCTTAGGTCACCATCAAACGGTGCAACTTGACGGTCGTGCACAAGGTATAAATCATCAGTAGTCGCACGAAGTAGGTAACGGTCGTGCGATACGATAACCATTGCGCCTTCAAATGTCTGTAGGGCGAAGGTCAACGCCTGACGCATGTCGAGATCCAAGTGGTTAGTTGGTTCATCGAGTAGCAACAGGTTTGGTTTTTGCCATACCAGTAGCGCTAATACCAAGCGCGCTTTTTCACCACCCGAGAATGGCGCCACCTTGTCGAGTGCTTTCTCACCTTGGAAGCCAAAGCTACCTAAGTAGTCACGCAGTTGTTGCTCGGTGTGTTTCGGCGCAATTTGCATCATGTGCTGAAGTGGCGTTTCTTCTGGGTGCAGCGTCTCCAATTGATGCTGAGCGAAGTAACCCATCTTAACGCCTTGCGAATAGCTCAGCTCACCGCCTTGCTGTTTCAGTTCACCTGAAAGCAGCTTGATTAGCGTTGATTTACCGGCACCATTTCGACCAAGCAGACCGATACGGCTGCCGGGTACTAGATTTAGGCGAATCTTCTCTAGAATCAGATTGTCATCATAGCCCGCTGATACTTCATCCATCATCATGATTGGATTTGGTAGCGCGTCTGGCTCTCTAAACTCAAAGCTGAATGGGTTATCAAACTGAGCGGGCAGCACTTGTTCCATTTTCTCTAGTGCTTTAATACGGCTTTGCGCTTGGCGAGCCTTTGATGCTTTGTAGCGAAAACGGTCAATGTAGCTCTGCATGTGAGACATTTGTTTCTGCTGCTTTTGGAACATTGCTTGCTGCAGGATTAACTTTTGCGCTCGTTGGGTTTCAAACGATGAGTAGTTACCGGTGTATTCATTGAGCTGCTGGTTTTCAACATGCACAATGCGGTTGACGATAGGGTCTAAGAAGTCTCTATCGTGCGAGATAAGAACGAGTGTGCCTGGGTAGTTTTGTAACCAACGTTCTAGCCACATTACTGCGTCTAAATCTAAGTGGTTGGTAGGCTCATCGAGTAGCAGTAGGTCACTGCGACATAGAAGGGCTTGCGCTAAGTTCAAACGCATACGCCAACCACCCGAGAATTGGGTTAGGTTCCATGTCATTTGTTCTTGGCGAAAGCCTAGGCCATCCAATAACTCGGCAGCACGTGCTTTGATGCTGTAACCACCAATGGTTTCAATCTTGCCGTGGATCTCTGCGACTAATGTACCGTTGTCGGCTTGTTCCGCTTTCTCTAGTTGATCTTCAAGGCCACGGTATTCACGGTCGCCATCAATCACGTATTCAATGGCTGTTCTTTCTAATGCTGGTGTTTCTTGAGCAACCCAAGCCATTTCCCAATGAGCTGGTTTACTGAATGAGCCAGCATCAATAGACAGTTCGTCCTTGATTAGGGCGAACAGCGTAGATTTACCACAGCCGTTTTTACCAACCAAACCGATCTTGTCGCCAGGATGAAAAGTCGCAGATGCTTGGTCGAGGAGTGGCTTACCACCGCGGAGCAATTGAATATCAGAGAAAGTAATCATAATTGAAATAGCATAGAAATTAGAGGTGAACAGACGCCTGCATAGTAGGCTGAAACCAGATAAAAGTCGATCACAATGCAATTTGCGTTATGATGCCAATAACATATTAATAACTTTTGCTTAAATTCTTGTGGCCTTGCCACCGTTTAGCCCTCAAAGGAATGTTTCAAAGGAATGAGTAATACTCCCTCGACAGACAAAGCCGTGCCAAAGGTGTTAATAATCTACGCACACCCAGAGCCACACACCTCTATTGCTAATCAAATGATGGTTAAAAAGGTCGAGTCGCTCGGTCATGTCAAAATTCACGATCTCTACGCCATCTACCCAGACTTCTTTATCGATGTGCCTTATGAGCATGACTTACTCCTAGAGTACGATGTGATTGTGTTCCAGCATCCTCTGTTTATGTATTCCTGTCCTTCGTTATTGAAGGAGTGGTTTGATCGTGTGTTAGGAAAAGGATTTGCATTCGGTGAGCAGAGTGCGCTTAAAGGCAAACACTGGCGCAGCGTTATTACTACCGGTGGTAAAGAAGAGGCGTTTGGCGCCGCAGGCTATAATAAATATCCATTACAAGAGATCTTGCAACCATTCGAGCTAACTGCGGCTTTGTGTCAGATGCACTGGATATCCCCCTTAGTTTTACACTGGGCGAGAAATGTTTCAGATATGACGCTTTACCAACACGCAGAAGCGTATCGAAATTGGCTGCGAGACCCGCTACAAGATATAGGAGCGAATGATGGCTCTGACTAATGATTTTCTACAAAGTAGCGTTATATTTTTAGCGGCTGCTGTGGTTGCGGTTCCTATCGCGCAGCGAGCTGGCTTAGGTTCAGTACTCGGCTATCTATTAGCTGGCGTGGCAATTGGCCCATGGGGACTTGGCTTAATCAGTGATGTAGAGGCTATTCTGCACTTCTCCGAATTCGGGGTGGTATTGCTGCTCTTCCTTATTGGTCTCGAACTTAACCCGAAAAAACTGTGGCAGATGCGAGCCCCCATTCTCGGATTGGGTGGTGCACAAGTGCTGATCACCACTCTGATTATTACCGCCATCGCCTGTCTATTTGGATTAACATGGCAAACCAGCCTCGTGATAGGTATGGGCTTGGCGCTGTCTTCGACAGCCATTGCCTTACGTGTTATTGAAGAGAGGGAACTCGGCGGTAAAGAAGCGGGGCAGTCAGGCTTTGCAGTACTACTTTTCCAAGATATTGCCGTTATTCCAATGCTAGCGATGTTGCCTCTACTTGCGGGTAATACGGGCGGCAGTTGGGCTGACATGCTGTGGATGCTAGGTGGTGTCATTGGCTTGCTTGTCGGTGGTCATTTCTTATTGAGACCACTGTTCCGATACGTAGTCATGAGTGGCGTACGTGAGTTGTTCACGGTCGCGGCGCTGTTATTAGTGATTGGTATTGCCGTCATCATGCAGCAGATTGGTTTGTCGATGGCACTGGGTACTTTCTTAGCGGGCGTACTTCTGGCTGAAAGTGAATATCGACATGAGCTTGAAATCGCCATAGACCCATTCAAAGGGTTACTGCTTGGTCTGTTCTTTATCTCGGTGGGTATGGCGGTAAACCTAGGTTTACTGGCAGAAAGTCCATTCGCAATATTGATCGCGGTGTCGTCTCTGGTCGTATTGAAAGGCTTGGTGTTGTATGCGCTGGCTCGTATCTTCGGTACTCAAACTAAAGCGCGCAGCCGTATGGCGATGATTCTCAGCCAAGGTGGTGAATTCGCTTTCGTTATTTTTACCGCGGCGAGTGCACAAGGCATCCTAAGTGGTGACCAAGTGTCGTTCTTGCTGGTTGTTGTGAGCCTTTCTATGGTGACCACGCCATTGATGCTTAAGCTGCAAGATCGCTTCTTTGCTCGTCAACTCAATCAAATCAGTGAAAGCGCGATGTCTTCGGATGTGGTTGATCGCAGCCCTCGAGTGATTATTGCGGGCTTTGGTCGTTTCGGTCAGATCATTGGGCGTCTAATGTATGCCAACAAGATTCGTATCACCGTTCTTGAAAGTGATGCCAGCCAAATCCATATCCTTAGAAAATTCGGCTACAAGGTATTCTACGGTGACTCAACTCACCTTGAACTATTACGAGCTGCGGGTGCTGATAAGGCCGAAGCCATTGTGTTGTGTACCGACTCTCCGGACGAAATCATGAAAACCGTGGATTTGTGTAAGCAGCATTTCCCGCAGTTGAAGATCTTAGCGCGTGCTCGAAGCCGTGTTGAAGCGTATCAATTACTTAACCATGGTGTGAGCAATTATTCTCGTGAAACTTTCCTTGGGGCTCTAGATTTAGGTCGTCAAACATTGACTGAACTTGGTATGCATCCATATAAAGCGAAGCGAGCAGAAGCACATTTTAGGAAATTGGATAATGGTATGCTCAAAGAGTTGCTTCCTCAGCATAGCGAAGATGCCGAGTTAGCTCAGAGAGCGAAAGAGGCTCGTAAAGAGCTTGAAGAGATCTTTGGACATGAGATGGAAAATGATCACCAATCTAGAAACTATTGGCAATAGCCTGAGCTTAGAGCTTAGAAGTTAGAGCTAATCGCTTGAGCTTAGCTCTATAGTTGTTCTTAAAAACTGTAACTTAAAGACCCAATCTAATAATAAACGCGGTCTCTGCTTAGTCTCGAATAGAGCATGTGGGAAGAACTGCGAATCCAGAGTAGTAAAGGATATGAACGTGAAACAGAAAAAACGCTTTATCGCAGGGGCGAGCTGCCCAAGCTGCAAGACTCAAGACACACTCCGCTGGTGGGTTGAAAATAATATCGAGCTGGTGGAATGCGTCGATTGTGACTTCACTGAGCAGCGTAAACCGAAAACTGTAGAGAAATCTGAACACGCGAATCAAGAAATGATCGGTATTTTTAAGCCAGAATGATTGAGTTTCGTTAATTGATCCCCATAATATCCCGGTACAGAATTTTTCCTAAGCTCAACTGTTCGAGCTTAGTCCAAACCTCCTTGGAGCTCTCATGAAAATTGAAAAGAACGTAGTAGTTAGTGTTGCATATCAAGTGAAACTTGAAGATGGCGTAGTAGTTGACCAATCAACTGCAGAAGCTCCACTAGATTACCTTCACGGTCACAACAACCTAATTACAGGTCTTGAAAAAGAGCTTGAAGGCAAAGTAGCTGGCGACAAGTTCTCAGCAACGGTTACTCCAGAAGACGCTTACGGCGAGCACAACGATGACTTAGTTCAACGTGTTCCTGCAGACGTATTCCAAGGTGTTGAGCAAATCGAAGTTGGCATGCGTTTCCTAGCGGATACTGACCAAGGTCCAATCCCAGTTGAAGTTACTGAAGTAGATGGCGACGAAGTTGTTGTTGATGGTAACCACATGCTAGCTGGCCAAACTCTAACGTTTGACGTTGAAGTTGTAGCCGTTCGTGAAGCGACTGAAGAAGAAGTTCAACACGGTCACGTACACCAAGAAGGCGGCTGTGGTAGCCACGGTCACGACCATGATCATGACCATGAAGGCGGTTGTTGTGGTGGCGAAGGCCATGACCACGCTGAAGAGAAAAAAGACGGCTGCTGCGGCGGCGGTAGCTGTGGTTCTCACTAATACCGAACTAACGGTTTAGTTTAAGAATATTGAAAGCCTCCCTTGTGGAGGTTTTTTTCGTTTAAGGAGTCTCGCTTTTTGAGCTGACTTTTAATCTAGCGAACTCAGTGTCCGCAAATCTAAGTGTCCGCAAATCTAAGCATTCGTAAAAAGTTTGGTTTTCGCTATCAGACATCAAACCATGAATGTGGTATTGATAGCACAACATTTTAAGACGACGTCAGTGGAGAGTTCGCATGTCACAGCCTTTTTCAATTGCCATTCATGGTGGTGCAGGAACTATCTTGCGAGAGCAAATGAGCGATGAATTAAAAACGGGTATTACCGAGGCTTTGGAGAAGTCGGTTTTGGCTGGCTATCAAGTTTTGCAATCGGGTGGCGATGCGTTGGATGCAGTGGTTGCGTCAGTCAAGGTGATGGAAGACAGCCCGCATTTTAATGCCGGTAAAGGCTCGGTTTTAACTCATGACGAATTTGTTGAGATGGATGCTTCTGTGATGCACGGTCGCGAAATGGATGCGGGTGCTATTGCCGGTGTCCGCCATATCAAAAATCCCATTGAGCTGGCGCGTGATGTGATGCTTAAAAGCGATCATGTGCTGCTGATGGGTGAAGGCGCAGAGAAGTTTGCGTTTGAGCATGAGTATACCTTCACCGAGCAAGATTACTTCTTTACTGAGCGTCGTTATGACCAACTTCAGTCGATGAAAGAGAAAGGTATCTTTGCTTTGTCTGAAGCGAAATATGATGAGCAACAAGCTCAAAAATACCCAGACGATAAAAAGTACGGCACGGTTGGCGCAGTAGCATTAGACCAAGCCGGTAACTTAGCTGCAGCAACCAGCACCGGTGGGGTGACCAATAAGAAGTATGGTCGTGTGGGAGATTCTCCAATTATCGGTGCAGGCACTATTGCTGAAAATGGCAACGTGGCCGTATCAACGACAGGAATGGGCGAGTTCTTCCTACGCAAAATGGTTGCCAGTGATGTGGCAGCACGAATGCGTTATCTCAAAGAAGATGTGCACACGGCTTGTGAAACGATCATTCAAGGTGAATTGAAAACCATGGGCGGAGAAGGTGGCTTGATTGCGATTGATGGCCAAGGTGATATCCACTTCGGTATGAACAGTTCAGGAATGTATCGTGCGAGTGTTGATACGAACGGTTGCGTGGAAGTGAAGATTTATGCCGATGACTAAGATTGTATTGGCTTAATTGGCTTCAGCTTATTCACTCAGGTGAAATAAACAAAAGGGCGGCAGATGAGTATCTGTCGCCCTTTTAGTTTGCAGATTTCTAGCGATACACGTCACTAGAATCAATTCGTCATTTGGAACCGCACTTAATAGTGTGGAGGTGGCGTCTCTTCTGATGCGTCAGCAAGGTTTGAGCCATCCATATTTTTCACTTTACCCACCACGAACTTCATTTGATCTTGCATTCTCGTGATCAGCATCTGTTGTTGGCTAAGCGCTTCATTGAGTTCTTCAATGGTTTGTTCTTGGAAAGCCAACTGACATTCTAGGTCATTCACGCGGCTTTCTAGTTGTTCAATTCGCTTTTCTGTCATCGTTCTTAATCCACATTCCAAGCTTGGGCGATGCCCGCAGAGGTGCCCGATATCACACGGTTCTTTTCATCAAAGGCTGCATCATACACTACCGCACGGGGAGGGCGAGCATCTTTTAATGGCTCGGCATCGTGACGAGAAATGCGTTTTCCATCTTGAGTATTCCACACACTCACTTGGCTTGATGGCGTACCTGTCACTAACATACTGCCGTCGTCAGAAAAGCGAGCACTCGAGAATATCAGCTGCCGAGACCAGCTCTGCAATTGCGCTTGAGGTTCACCTGTTTCCAAATTCCAGATCATCGCTTGGTTGCCGCCATCGGAAGTAAAAGCCAATTCTCCATCCCGTTGTAGTGCAACTCGTACTACTCTTTGTTCATGCTCGAAGGTACGTAACACCAAGCCTGATTCGGTATCCCAAAGGTAAGCTTTGTAGTCGTTGCCGCCTGATAATGCGTAGCGGCCATTAGAAGAGAGGGAGACTGAATTAACTTTTTCTCGGTGAGCAAGGAACTCAAGACGGCGTCCGGTGACTAAGTCCACATAGATAGCTTTGCCATTAGACAGGCCAAGTAAGACTTTTTCACCATTGCTGGATATGTCGACATCGCGAATTAAGCCATCGGAAATAGACCAAAGCCCTTCAGCTTGAGTCCAAGATAAGTCCCAAACGGCGAAATTCATCTGGCTGGCGGTAATCGCAAAGCGGCCGTTGTCCGAGATGCGGATACGCGATACTTGGTTTTCTGATTGATCTTGTGGGCCGAGTTGAGCGAGTTCTTTATCTTGGACGAGGTCCCAGAGTAACAGTTGTTTTTGCTGAGAGTAGAGCAGGGCGAAGCGTCCATCTCTGCTTAGGGCAAAGCTGGTGGCACCATTGGGTTCAATTTCCCAACGTTGCTCATCATCTTGAAAGAAAAAGCAACCATTTAACAAGGTGATGACAATCGTACATAGCAATGAGTGGAAAAATATTCGCATCACATCTAATAATCCGGTTAGTGTCGAAAGACATATGACTAGTATATTGTTATAACTAACGTATTCACACCAATCTAATCATTAGATTTGTGCACAATAACCAATGGCTTGGCCATTAATTGGAGAATTCAATGAAATCAGTTTTAAAAGTATCACTGCTTGCCGCAACGGTTATGCTAGCAGTTGGTTGTCAGAAAGAAGAGCCAAAGGCAGAAGCTCCACAGGTAGAAGAAGCTAAAGTTGCAGCAGTAAACTTTAAAACAGAAGATGACAAAGCGGCATACGCAATCGGTGTATCTTTCGCGAACTACCTAAGCACAAGCATTGATAAGCCAAGCGAGCTAGGCATTAACCTAGACAAAGATATGGTTCTTCAAGGTATCGAAGACGTATTCGCAGAGAAAACAGCACTTAACGAAGAAGAAACTCGCGCAGCTCTTGAAGCTCTAGACAAGCGTGTTGCTGAAACAATGCAAGCACAAGCGGCAGAAAAATCTGCAGAAGTGAAGAAAGCCGGTGATGATTTCCGTGCTGAGTTCGCTAAAACTGAAGGCGTTAAGCAAACTGAATCTGGTCTACTTTACCAAGTAATGACGGCTGGTGAAGGTGCTTCTCCAAAAGACACTGATACCGTTCAAGTACACTACAAAGGTACGCTAACAGACGGTACTCAGTTCGACAGCTCTTACGATCGTGGCGAACCAGCAACATTCCCACTAAACCGCGTAATCCCAGGCTGGACTGAAGGCGTACAACTGATGCAAGTTGGTTCTAAGTACAAGTTCGTTATCCCGCCAGAGCTAGCATACGGTGAGCAAGACACACCGACTATCCCAGCTAACTCAACGCTAGTATTCGAAGTTGAATTACTTAAAATTGATAACGCTGAAGCGGCTCCTGCTCAGTAATATCAGCTAAAAGTTTTATTCTAAAATACGTTGATTGAATAAAAAGCCTAACTTTGAGTTAGGCTTTTTTTATGATTTGAAGGTGAGTATTTGATTTTTAAACTTGTTCTAAATCACTAGTTGCAATGTTAGCTAGGTGTGCAATTAAAATTTTCTGATAAACTTACATAAATTTGTTGATTTTTCACACGAAGGTAAGGAATAAGTGACTACTACAGAAACAGTCAATGCAGATGTGTTACTTGAAATGGAATCAGTCCACGTTATGCCATTCAGTGAACACGATAAAATCATTCTAAGATCTTATGAGGCCGTTGTTGACGGTATTGCGAGTCTTATCGGTCCGTTTTGTGAAATCGTTTTACACTCTTTAGAAGACCTCAATACTTCTGCGATTAAAATTGCCAACGGCGAAAATACAGGTCGTCAGGTTGGTTCGCCGATCACTGATCTCGCATTGAAGATGCTGAAAGATATCGAAGGTTCTAAGCGTAACTTCTCACGTTCATACTTTACTCGCGCTAAAGGCGGAGTATTGATGAAGTCGATCACGGTTGCTATCCGCAATGGTGAAGACCGAGTGATTGGTTTGTTGTGTATTAACGTAAACTTAGATGCGCCATTCTCACAAGTACTGCAATCTTTCATGCCTACGCAAGATGCGGACGAAGCAGCATCATCAGTAAACTTTGCGAGTGATGTGGAAGAGCTTGTCGACCAGACGGTTGAACGCACCATTGAAGAAATCAATGCCGACAAATCAGTATCGAACAATACTAAGAACCGTCAAATCGTGATGGAGCTTTACGACAAAGGTATTTTCGATATTAAAGACGCGATTAACCGTGTTGCTGAGCGATTGAACATCTCTAAGCACACCGTATACCTATACATCCGACAACGTAAAACAGAGGATGAAGAGGGTTGTTAAGCTATACACTTTTAGTGAATGGACCGGTCTACGGTTCACAGTCGGCAAGAAGTGCTTACCAGTTTGCAGTGGCTCTTATTAATCAGGGCCACAAACTTCACAGTGTATTCTTCTATCAAGATGGCGTCAGTAATGGCTCTGACCTTACCGTACCTGCTAATGATGAATTCGACCTGGCTTCCGCTTGGCAAAAACTGGCGCATGAGCACAATGTTAGCCTTGAAACGTGTGTTGCTGCTGCGCTTAGACGCGGAGTGATCAGCACGGATGAAGCAACGCAACATCAATTGAGTGCATCTAACTTGGCGGCTGGGTTTACCCAAGCTGGGTTAGGGAGCTTATCTGAAGCACTTTTGACGCAAGATAGGGTTGTACAGTTTTGAGTAAATTGGCTTTTGTATTTAACACTTTTCCTCATACGACGGCAGCGGGCAGAGAAGGGCTAGACGCACTGCTAGCGGCTTCAGCCTATAGTGAAGACATTACCGTGTTCTTTGTCGGTAATGGCGTTACACAGCTTCTCAAGGCTCAACAGCCTGATGAATCCCTATCACGTGACTATATTTCTGCATTCAAGCTTATGGACCTCTATGACATCGAGCAAGTTTACGTGTGTCAACATAGCCTCAATCAGTTTGGTCTCTCGACCGATAACTTACTGATCGATGTGACTGCGCTAGAAGTGAATGAGTTGACGCAGAAGTTAGCTCAGAGCCAAAAAATACTGACTTTCTAGGGAACGTTATGCTTCATATTGTAAAATCAGTAGACAAACTCAAGCTTGCATTGGCGTACTCGCAACAAAAGGATCACATCCTTTTGGTTGAAGATGCGGTGTATGTTTGCCTTCCAAATCATGAGTTATTCAATCAAATCTCAACCGTTGAACATGTGTCGGTATTAAAAACAGATCTCGATAGCCGAGGTTTACAACAACTTGCTTCAAGCACTCTGGATCAAGTGGACTTCGACGGATTCGTCAAACTAACGGTTTTGAACGACAAATCAGTAACTTGGTAGCTGTGTTTTATCAGTATGGTTAAAAAAAGACCATCCTGAGCTCTAGACGGCTAAAAAAGATCTGTATATTTCTTGACACACATCCCACTGCTGAATAGAATTTTGCGTCCCTATTTACACTATGTGTAATAGGGCTAGATTTTTCATCAAGCTTACTTTCAAGTAAATCAGGAGCTAGTTAATGGCAACTATTAACCAGTTGGTACGTACTCCTCGTGTAAAGCAGGTTGTTAAAAGCAACGTGCCTGCACTAGAAGCGTGCCCACAAAAACGTGGTGTATGTACTCGCGTATATACTACTACTCCAAAAAAACCGAACTCAGCACTACGTAAAGTATGTCGTGTTCGTCTAACTAACGGCTTTGAAGTTACTTCATACATCGGCGGCGAAGGTCATAACCTTCAAGAACACAGTGTTGTTCTTATCCGTGGTGGTCGTGTTAAAGATTTACCAGGTGTGCGTTACCACACTGTTCGCGGTGCACTTGACTGTGCAGGCGTTAACGACCGTAAGAAAGGTCGTTCTAAGTATGGTGTGAAACGTCCTAAGTCTTAATGCGTCTTTTTTAAAAAGAAAGCGTTAAGTAAGGCCAAACACTATTTATTTATTATTCTGAAAAGTTTTGGAAAAAACCTGAAGAAGACAACGGAGAAATTCCATGCCACGTCGTCGCGTAATAGGCCAGCGTAAGATCCTTCCAGATCCTAAGTTCAAATCTGAATTGCTGGCAAAATTCGTTAACATCCTTATGGTTGACGGAAAAAAATCTACTGCAGAGAAGATTGTTTACACTGCACTAGAAACTATGGCTGAGAAATCTGGTAAAGATCACTTAGCTGTATTTGAAGAAGCTCTTGAAAATGTTCGCCCAGCGGTAGAAGTTAAATCTCGCCGTGTGGGTGGTTCAACTTACCAAGTACCTGTAGAAGTTCGTCCGGTTCGCCGTAACGCTCTTGCTATGCGTTGGGTAGTTGAAGCTGCGCGTAAGCGTGGTGAAAAATCTATGGCTCAACGCCTAGCTGCTGAAATGCTAGACGCGTCTGAGAACAAAGGTACTGCGGTTAAGAAACGTGAAGACGTTCACCGCATGGCTGACGCAAACAAAGCGTTCGCACATTACCGCTGGTAATACCTTTTTAGTGCTGCAAGGTTCCTTGCAGCACTTCTTTAGTTCCTATGCTTATGCTAGGAACTATTGCTATTTCTAGGGCAAGCACTTTTTAGCGAAGCATCGCTTTTAACGCATAATCTAGACATAGCAATAGTCCCTAAGTCTCTAATAAGAGGATTCAACCGTGGCTCGTAAAACTCCTATAGAGCAATACCGTAATATCGGTATCGTTGCTCACGTAGATGCAGGTAAAACAACCACAAGTGAACGTATTCTGTTCTATACCGGTCTTTCTCACAAAATCGGCGAAGTTCACGATGGTGCAGCAACCATGGATTGGATGGAGCAAGAGCAAGAGCGCGGTATTACGATCACTTCAGCAGCAACCACTACGTTTTGGCGTGGTATGGAAGCTCAGTTCTCGGACCACCGTATCAACATCATCGACACTCCTGGACACGTTGACTTCACAATCGAAGTAGAACGTTCTCTGCGTGTACTTGATGGTGCAGTTGTTGTTTTCTGTGGCTCGTCTGGTGTTGAACCTCAGTCAGAGACAGTATGGCGTCAAGCTGATAAGTACCAAGTTCCACGTATGGTTTTCGTTAACAAAATGGACCGTACAGGCGCAGATTTCTTGCGCGTAGTTGAACAGATCAAGGACCGCCTAGGCGCAACCCCTGTTCCAATTCAACTGAACATTGGTGCTGAAGAAAACTTCCAAGGTGTTGTCGATCTTCTCAAGATGAAGGCAATCAACTGGAACGAAGCTGACCAAGGCATGACTTTCACGTACGAAGATATTCCTGCAGACATGCAAGAAATGGCTGAAGAATATCGTACTGAACTTGTTGAAGCTGCTGCAGAAGCAAATGAAGAGCTGATGGATAAGTACCTTGAAGAAGGTGAATTAACAGAAGCTGAAATCAAGCAAGGTCTTCGTATTCGTACCCTTAATAATGAAATCGTACTTGCCACTTGTGGTAGTGCATTCAAAAACAAAGGTGTACAAGCTGTTCTAGATGCAGTGGTTGACTTCCTTCCTTCTCCAGTCGATGTACCGGCAATTAAAGGTATTGATGACGACGAGAATGAAATTGAGCGTCACGCGGACGACAAAGAACCGTTCTCAGCGCTAGCATTTAAAATTGCAACAGACCCATTTGTTGGTACTTTAACTTTCATCCGTGTTTACTCTGGAGTTGTTGAAAGCGGTAAAACAGCTTACAACTCTGTGAAGAAACAACGTGAACGTTTAGGGCGCATTGTTCAAATGCACTCAAACAAACGTGAAGAAGTAAAAGAAGTACGAGCAGGTGACATCGCAGCCATTATCGGCCTTAAAGATGTTACTACTGGTGAAACTCTATGTGATCAGAACCATAAAATCGTTCTTGAGCGTATGGAATTCCCAGATCCAGTTATTCAGATCGTTGTAGAGCCTCGCTCTCAAGCTGATCAAGATAAAATGACTATCGCTTTAGGTAAACTAGCAGCAGAAGACCCATCATTCCGCGTTGATATGGATGCGGAAACTGGCCAGACACTGATTTCTGGTATGGGCGAACTACACTTAGATATCATCGTTGACCGTATGAAGCGTGAATTTAACGTCAACTGCAACGTTGGTAACCCGCAAGTAGCTTATCGTGAAACGATTCGCGGTACTGCGAAAGCGGAAGGCAAATTTATCCGTGAGCATGGTGGTAAAGGTCAGTACGGTCACGTGTGGCTAAAACTTGAACCATCAGAAGCTGGCGAAGGCTTTGTCTTCGTTGATGAAATTGCCAACGGTATCGTACCTAAAGAGTTTATCGCTTCGGTCGCTAAAGGCGTTGAAGAGCAGATGAACAATGGTGTACTTGCTGGCTATCCAGTTTTGGATATCAAAGCTACACTATATGATGGTTCTTACCATGAAGTAGATTCAAGTGAGATGGCGTTTACAATCGCTGCCTCTATGGCTTTCAGATCGGGTGCACTTGAAGCGCAACCGGTTCTGCTTGAGCCTATGATGAAAGTTGAAGTAACTACTCCAGAAGACTGGATGGGTGACGTTGTTGGCGATATTAACCGTCGTCGCGGCATCATCGAAGGTATGGACGAGGGGACAGCTGGCCTGAAGATAATTCGTGCACAAGTTCCGTTGTCTGTCATGTTCGGTTACGCAACTGATTTACGTTCTGCGACACAAGGCCGTGCTTCTTACTCTATGGAGTTTAGTGAGTACGCTGAAGTGCCTAACAATGTTGCAAAAGCAATCATTGCAGAGCGTGGTTAAACAAAAGGGACGCATTTTTTTCATTTTTTGAAAGATCAATGCGTCCAAATATTGCGCTAACGAGAGTTGGCGCATAAAATAGCAATTTCTGGCGCGTCTCGCTCAATAATGAACGTGGCGAATCATAACTAGGAAGGAACACGATTGTGTCTAAAGAAAAATTTGAACGTACGAAACCGCACGTAAACGTTGGTACTATCGGCCACGTTGACCACGGTAAAACAACTCTAACTGCTGCTATCTGTACTACACTTGCAAAAGTGTACGGCGGT
>NZ_JACJFF010000340.1:0-547 GCF_014164465.1 Vibrio sp. SG41-7
CTTAAAGAGACTCGTTCGAAAAACTATCGGTTTCTCGAGATCAGAAGAAATGCACGATAAGGTCATCGGCACCTTTATCGAACGAGAGTTTTACCATTAATCAACAGATTGGAGTCATGACCAATCGCTCAGCCAATTTCCCAAATAGCAAGGCTACGAAAATATAAATGTTCAACAATCAACCACCTAATATTTTGATAGTTGAAACTAATTGAAAACAATCGAGATAATCCTTTATCAAACAACAAACCAGTCAGCATAACCAACTGATAATTATAAGTATTTATTTTCAATTCATTTCAGTATTTTTGGTATTGTTTTATATGACAGAGTACACCCCGCTAGTAACCCTCGGCTTTAAATAATATCAATAAAATCTAATAACTCGATTCTAATAAAAATAGCCAAATAATGGCATTTAGCCCGAATTCAACTCCGAACTGCGACACTCTTAATTTTCAAGCAGCCGACATCATTTCTTTAAATAGGACAGCTGGCTGCTTGAACCCCAAACACTTTTTCGGACGATAGTTAATCCGTTGTTGCG
>NZ_JACJFF010000341.1:0-546 GCF_014164465.1 Vibrio sp. SG41-7
ATATGCCCAGGGATCTTAAGGATCGTTTCTATTGGGAATTTTTTTAAAAGATTCTTGAGCTTCTTCTGATTGTTTTGGGTGCTTTGATCGTGTCGTTATCCAACTCAAATTAAGTTCATGCAGTAAGCGGTATACACCGGATGGTTGGTAAGATATATCAAATTCATCAAGGATGAATTGTGTGACGTCACTCCCTTGTAAGCGCCCACCCTCAGGTTTTATTGCATTTGAAGTGACGTATTCTTTAAGATGTTTTTTTTGCTCAATAGTGAGTCTGGAAGGTCTTCCTGTATGAGGTTTTTCTACTAACCCTTCAACACCAAAATCAAGATAGGCCTTGATCCATTTATTCACACTGAGACGACTGACTTTAAGAAATGACGCGATTTCAGTTCGATTTTTACCATCGATAAAGTGAGAGACCGCGAGTAATCTTAGCCTCAACCTCGCGTTGGAGGTTGCGCCGATAAGCTTTGATAAATCTGAGTTCATATAGGCTCCTTTCAGAGTCTATATTAGATCATGAATTTAATGGAATTGGTATAA
>NZ_JACJFF010000342.1:0-542 GCF_014164465.1 Vibrio sp. SG41-7
TTCAAGCAGCTTGAGTGCCAAGCAGCGTAGCTCATCGGGGATTCTGGCATGTTTATTAATGCGGGTTTGTCGCCAGTGCTCAAAGTCAGCAGTGGCCTGAATCAGGTTTTTCTGGTTTTGCATGGCGCCTTCCTTATGTTGGATAAGCACTTAGTAAACCAGAGTTGGCGGGTTAAGTTGAGCTATGCTGCCGTAAGCTCACGAAGATGTCGCTACCCTGCACAATAAATGGAGTAAGGCATGGGTAACAACGTTATGTAAGTTGTGGTAGTAGTCAAAGTCTTTCTTAATCTGCATGAGTGGGTAAAGCCATTACTATGTCTTGTTCAAGTTTGAGGGAAAGAGACGCTGACAATGTCATCGCCTTATCCTAGCCTCGTATTTTAATTATCGAGTAGGGTGAGGCGTTACCGCCTTATCCCTCTCACAGAACCGTACGTACGGACCTCGTATACGGCTCCTGCATACTCCACATCACCTATAAAAGTGGCACAGCGCTAGTTCTGTGAACTTTGCACTGTACGCTTTGTGGGGACAGCTTG
>NZ_JACJFF010000343.1:0-524 GCF_014164465.1 Vibrio sp. SG41-7
CCTTTCACGGCGGTAACAGGGGTTCGACTCCCCTACGGGATACCATTGGGTCGTTAGCTCAGTTGGTAGAGCAGTTGACTTTTAATCAATTGGTCGCAGGTTCGAATCCTGCACGACCCACCATTTCCTCCCAAGGAAATAAAAATATGGGGCTATAGCTCAGCTGGGAGAGCGCCTGCCTTGCACGCAGGAGGTCTGCGGTTCGATCCCGCATAGCTCCACCATTCTTTCTCCATGAAGGAATTAAAACTATCATGGGCGATTAGCTCAGTTGGGAGAGCACCTGCCTTACAAGCAGGGGGTCACTGGTTCGAGCCCGGTATCGCCCACCATCTTTAAGCATTCTCGTAAGAGAGTATTTAAAAATGGTTTTGAAAGTTTAAAACTTGAAAAACTCTTGCTCTTTAACAATTTGGAAAGCTGACTGATTTGATTACTTACGAGTAATTCAAATCAAATTTAAAAGTTCTCAATGTTTATCTTTCATTAGATAAACACAACAAACACATTCAAGTGTCTTGTAT
>NZ_JACJFF010000344.1:0-521 GCF_014164465.1 Vibrio sp. SG41-7
TGTTTTAGCTGATGACGACACAGGGCGGCGAGTCCATCGATACCACAGCGAAAATCGGCTGGTTGAGTCGCAAGCAGGATTTTACTCTCAGCAGTCAGGTGGATCATTTTACTTCTCCTGCTTCTCGTATCAGAGCTCGCAATAAGTCAGGAGAGACCAGGCCGCTGATACGGATCTGACTTGAATTAGGAAGAGTGAGTTGAAGGCTCAGGTCTGATTTAGGTAGTAAATCAGACTCTAGCTGTAACGGAACAAAATCAGGAGCGGACGACTTAACGGTAAGTTGCTTGCGCCAATCATTAAGCTGGGTAGTGCAGATCCGTAGTGCTTTGGTCACGTGACTGATCGGATATTCTTCAAGCAGCTTGAGTGCCAAGCAGCGTAGCTCATCGGGGGTTCTGGCATGTTTATTAATGCGGGTTTGTCGCCAGTGCTCAAAGTCAGCAGTGGCCTGAATCAGGTTTTTCTGGTTTTGCATGGTGCCTTCCTTATGTTGGATAAGCACTTAGTAAACCAGAGCT
>NZ_JACJFF010000345.1:0-512 GCF_014164465.1 Vibrio sp. SG41-7
ATAATGATGGATTAAGCAATCTTGTCGAGTTGGACTTACAAAGTAATTATCTGTCTTCGGATAGCGACAACGATGGCTTAAATGATGGTGTTGAGCATCAGCTTGGCTGGGATGTCTTGGTTGCAAATATAGGCGATCAGCAAGCGGCCTCAGACTATGACGGTGATGGTTTATCGAATATAGAAGAGCAAACGTTAGGCACAGCACTGGATAATGCCGATAGTGATGGTGATGGAATAAGTGATTACATTGAAGCTTTAACTCAAAGCCAAGTGGATGAGGATGAAAAAGTCAATTGGAGTCCACTTATAGAGAATAGTGGTATTTATGCGAAGCTTAGTGACTTTGATGGTGATGGTTTAACCAACGGTCAAGAGGCTGCTCTCCATACGTCGCTTGTAGATGTTGATACTGATAGCGATGGTATTAATGATTATCATGAGGTGGTTTACAGTTGGGATCCTCTCAATGCTCAAGTGCCAGAATCGAGTGACTTTGACTCAGACGGCATA
>NZ_JACJFF010000346.1:0-508 GCF_014164465.1 Vibrio sp. SG41-7
ACCGCGAGTAATCTTAGCCTCAACCTCGCGTTGGAGGTTGCGCCGATAAGCTTTGATAAATCTGAGTTCATATAGGCTCCTTTCAGAGTCTATATTAGATCATGAATTTAATGGAATTGGTATAATTATATATATCGACTAGATTGAAATTTACTTGAGTTTAATTTCACAAAATAGACTACAAAAATACAACAACCCACACAATGCAAAATTCACTTATTTACATATTTGCTACTTTTGTTATTTGGTTCAATGAGTTGAAGAATTGGTTTAATCGGGGTGTAAGGGCATTAAGAATGTATTAATTTAGCGTTTATGTGTGTTGTTTTCTATTCTCAGACGAGAAGGAAGGTAAACAGATATGAAATTAAATGATATGCTAATTTTGGCTCTTCGACGTTTCAAGTGGATTTCAATATTTCAGCGGCAGGGCTCGCTATCATGTAGATCATGGTGATGAAAGTGGCTGTATTTCTATAGCCTCGAGCCCTCGACCTCGCGGCTTGAA
>NZ_JACJFF010000347.1:0-507 GCF_014164465.1 Vibrio sp. SG41-7
CGCTTGCCATCCGTCCCGTGTTTTTTGACTTTCCATTCACCTTCGCCATAAACCTTAAGGCCAGTAGCATCAATGGCTAGATGCTGTATCGCTCCTCTCGTTTTAGTCTTAAATAAAACCTCAACTTGCTTGGCTCTACGACTGATGCAGGTGTAATGCGGACAACTTAACGGTACATGGGCTAGCCTAAATATCGAGTCGATAAATCCTTGAAGCGCTCTCGATGGCATAGAAAAAAGTCGTTTGACCATGAGTGCTGTCGTGATAGCTAAATCAATGAACCGACGTGGCCTCCCGCGCTTATTCTGTTTGCTTTGCGCCCACCCGCTTATTGCTTCTTCATCAATCCAAAATGTCAGAGAACTACGGTTAATGAGTGATTGGTTGTATTGCTTCCAGTTGGTTGTTTTGTAACGAGGCTTAGGCATAGGACTACGAGAGAGAGTGGAGGTAGCTGATCAGATCGTAGGTTCTTGATTTAGTTCCATTGAATTACGCAACAAAGCC
>NZ_JACJFF010000348.1:0-493 GCF_014164465.1 Vibrio sp. SG41-7
TATAAGTGAGTCCTGGACAAAAGCTTCAAAAGCCCTGGCTAGCATCTCGCTTCTTTCTATCCAGTATTTTCGCGCTCCCTTCTGGCCTGCCAGTTTCTGTGATTGATTGAAATACTTAGTACCAGGGGTGTGAAGCCCAATGGAACGAAAACGTACGCTAAGCTTTTTTCGCCATTGAACGCTCACTTGCCAACTTTTTAGCAACGCCAATTAGGGGTTTTGCGCCCATTTCAGCGAAAAGTCCAATGTAAGCCGTTAGCCCTTTATTTATAAGGGCTTTGGAGGAGAACTGGTTGGGAAAGATCATTAAAGTAGCGAACTTTTTATGTGGGAAGCACAGCTATCACCTTACAGCTCTAGCTCGTCTCTGTCGGATAGGCGGCACCTGTTACCAGGTGCCTCCCTCCTCAGAACCGTACGTGCAACTTTCACTGCATACGGCTCAAGCCTCCACAAAGGCACCGTTAAGCACCCAGTAACAAAATTACCTTTG
>NZ_JACJFF010000349.1:0-482 GCF_014164465.1 Vibrio sp. SG41-7
GGTCTATGGAAGCCCATTTTCTTTAAAGCTAAGACCACTGAGAAGTGTTGGCGTACCGCCATCACTCAACTTCTCAGCTCCAATTACTCAGAGTTAGACTTGAGTGGAGAGGACTGCCCTTTCATTCGTAATGAGCAAGATTGGTCCCGATTTTTAACCAGCCAATATTGCCGTCGATGGAAGCTGCACTTTGCAAAGAAAACAGCCAACGTGACGCCCACCATGACTTACCTCGGCCGATACCTAAAACGCCCACCTATATCGGCGTCGCGTTTACGACATGACTTCCAGGGAGGCTTGGTGACGTTTGATTACCTCAACCATAGGAATGGTCGGACGGAATCCCTCATTTTGAGTCCAGAAGCTCTGATAGAGCGCATGATTGAGCATATTCCTGATAAGCACTTCAAAATGATTCGATACTTCGGTTTTCTATCAAACCGACGTCGTGGTGAGATGCTCCCTAAGGTCTACGATGCCTT
>NZ_JACJFF010000034.1:0-47821 GCF_014164465.1 Vibrio sp. SG41-7
GAAAGCTAAGAAGCTAAGAAGCTAAGAAGCTAAGAAGCTAGCAAGTTAAAAATAGCTTTTAGGCTAATCAACTCATTTTAGGGATAACGGTAATCACAGGGACACCTAAGATGTCTTCAATTTCATCTTTACGCTTGATTGAAGAGTCAAACAGCTCAAACAATATCGCCAACCCAATGCCAAGGCCGATACCTGCAACGAAACCAGCCAAAACAAACACAAAAGAAGGTATGTTAGATTTCATACTAGGCGTGAAGGGTAAATCGATAATCTTCACACGTTTGTTTTGCTCGAATACGCCAAGCGAACCCGTTAATTGAGCCATTTCATAACGCTCTGTCAGTTCATCGTATAGCTGACGCTTGATTTCAACTTGGCGTTTAAGGCGATACATCTCTTTTGCATTTTCACCGAAGTTATTCGCCTTGTGTTCTAATTCGAAAATCATAGTACGAAGGCTTTTCGTTTCTTCAGTTAAAGACTCAAAGCGAGCGCGAACCAGTTGTAAACTGTGTAGTTGGGTGACTAAAAGAGGTTGGGTATCCGAAAGTTTGTTCAGTGTCGTACTACTTGCAATGTCCCAAAGCTGGTCGCTGTTCATCGTAGGTTGGGTTACATCGAGCAAACTCTTTCTCTCATTTTCAAGTCTGTCTAGTTCACGAACTTTAGCTTGTACGGCACTGTGTTTGTTTGTGTATTTGGCTTGAAGCAGAGCCAGTTCACTACGAATATCGATGATCTGATCTTCTATTCGACCTATCACAGGGTTGGTTTTTGAAAGCTGTTGATCGATTGACCCTAAGCTTTTTTCAACACCGGATAACTCGGCCTCTTTTTCTGCGAGTGTTTGTTTGAGTGACGCTAAGCGATTCAAACTTTGGCTCTGTACCTCAGGCGTCGAATGAACATTCTCATTCATGTATAAGGCAAGAGCTTCTTCTGCTACTTCAAGTTCAGCACTGCGTTTATCTATATGAATTTTCAAGAAGTTACTCGAGTCTTCAATCGACGAACGTTCCGGAGCGAGCAATTGTTCAATGAAATGTTCACTTACCGAACGAAGCGTCGCTTCCATTCCATCTGGCGTGTTTGAGCTTAAGCTGATTTTTAGAAAATCTTTTCCAAGCTGAGTCACCGTTAGACGTTGAGATAGGTCAGTAATGATCTCTTGTTTCTCAATTTCAGGCATATCGGGCGTGGTTAATTGCAGTTCATCAGCAACCGAGTAAAGCACATGTCGACTATGAAGTAGTGTTCTCAACGCGTTAAGGCGGTCTTTGAGCATGGTAGAAACGGCAATGTCTTCCAAGAATGGATTCATTTTGGCCGTTTCTTGAATCAACATACTGGTATGCGCGTCATATTTAGTTGGAGCCAACTTGCTCACACCAAAGCCGACAAAGGGCAAAATAAGGATTGGTAGAACAATAACGTAGCGTTGGCGCCACATGGCATTCAAGATGAACAATAACCGCAATTTCAGATTATTCATAATAGCTCCAACATCCAATGTACGAAGTTACCGCGGTTCTGCCAGCTGTCTTTAGAGACAACAGAGACTGGCGAGTTTTCAAGGTGACGGCTTTGCTCGAGAGCTTCGACCATCTGTTGTGCATTTTCAACGGACGTAACGTGATTTTTATAAGGGACCATTGCAGGAAAAGGGGTGGTCACGATAGGAGTTCCCGCGGCTAAGTATTCCATCAACTTTAATGGACTGCATGCTCGGATCTGTTCGTTATCAACGAAAGGTAATAGGCTCACATCCCAGTGTTGTGAATAGCTTGGCAACGTGTGATGTGGGCGAGGCCCCAAGTAATGAACATTATCGAGGTTAGGCAACGACAATGTATCAAGCTCATTAGGGCCGATGAATACAAAGTCCCATTCCGGCATGGCTGTCGCCACATGTTTGACCATGTCGTAATCCAGCCATTCAGATAAGCTTCCGTAAAAGCCTGCAATCGGGCGGTGGTTGCTTGGCAAGTCGTGTGCTCTTGGAACTGGTGTAGAAAATAGCCCGACATCGACACCATGTGGTAAGAGTTGAGCTTTCTCATTAGGGAATTTGCCCATCAGCTTTTCACTAGCAGCGAAGATCAGATCTGATTTTTCAATCAATTCCAATTCATGCTGAGCGACAGTTTTGTGGTCAACGCCCGCGAGCGCACTAAAGTCATCCCCGAAGTAATAAACAACCGCTGACTCGCCTAAGTGTCCGCACAAATCAACAGCGGTAGGAAGGGAAGTCCATAAGATAGGATTATGAAGTTTCAGCTCAGCAATAACTGGCTTCAACTGGCGTAACATCATTTGCTGAGCCAGTTTTCTAGACAACTTAGAAGAAGGCGCAGGAATGGTTTTCAAGTTCACGACCGTTATGTTGCCTTGGTCGTTTGAATCAGCGGCGTTTTGTGGATCCAGCATGTTTTGAGTAACTGCGTTGCTTCGCCCTGTCAGTTTATTGAATGCACGAGTGATGTCTTTAACTGACAGTCTTGGCTGTCTAAGACCAATAGAGTTGACCCATAAGACTTTATGTTGTTTAGCCAAGTGGCGAACCAAGTGTTGAGTCGATGAAGGCAGACCGCCAAAGTCTTCACCAAATACGATTAAATCACGCATGGTCGCCTCCATGAGTCTCTAACGAATCGAACACATCGGATTCTGTCACTTCAACGGATTTAATCTGACCGACAACTCGAGCAGGGTTACCGCCTGCGATTGCGAAGGCAGGGATGTTCTTTGTTACCACGCTGCCTGCGGCTATTACGGCACCTTCGCCGATGGTTACGCCACCTTTAACGGTAACATTGGTGCCTAGCCATACATCTTGTTCAAGAATGATGTCGCCGATTTGCTGAGGGTCATCGCCTTCACCTAGTGCTCGACGTTTTGCATCAAGCGGGTGTCCAGAGTATCCAAACAGGAAAGCGCCGCCAGCGATGCGTACGTTGTCGGAGATAACGACTTTACCTCCAACAGCGATGGTCGATTGCCAACCGATGTCTACATTGTTGCCAATCGACAGTAGTGGGTGTTCCAAGCCTTCAAGTGGTTGGGTACAACCAGAGAATGTCGTGTGGCCAGAGATACGGCAGTTATCGCCAATCGTAATTTGTACCGGACCACTGACGAAAGGGAGGCCACCGTATAAATACAGGCGTTTGCCACATTGAGCGACACGACCTTTGAAAGCCGGAGTCCAGTAGAAGAATCGCGTAAAGCCAGAAACCAAATTCACCACTAGCTTGTGCGCTTGATATAGGCAGCGATTAAGTACTTGAGGGGTAGGTAGCTCTGCGCTTCTGATGTTTTTCAAAATGATAAACACATTTCTAATTCGAGAATTAGGATGAAACTTAAGCCAATGTTTGAATTGATGTATAGATACTGACGTCATAATGAAAATCCTCTTTTTTGTTATATAGAAGTACTTTTATATATTGTGCCATTTAATAAGTGCAATATTTTCAATGAGTTACAAGTTGACTTTTAGGTTTTCTCATTTTGACAGGCAGTATGAGATACGTTAGAGACGCAAACTGTGAGTGCTGCGAGGATGTAAATCGGCCAGTTGAAGCCTTGAGTCAAAAATGTACCCGACACGATTGTTCCAATCAGACCGGCATAGATCGCATAGGCGACCGCATTAAGCTCGGGGGCGATTTCTGTGGCCGAGTTTTTTAACCTCGTTAACGTAGAGCGAGAGGTTTTGATCAAAGAAACGATAAGACAAACAAAAATGATCAGACCAATGAATCCGGTCTCTGCTAACACACCAAACCAAGTACTGTGAACGGCGTGATTCAGTCCGTCCCAGTGCGAACTATAAAAGAAGTAGTTCGAGAAGAAGTTGTTCAACCCTACGCCTGTCAGTGGATTCTCAACTGCCATTTTTACTGCTGCTTCCCAAGCATAGATTCGCCCCATTGCAGATTCATCGATACCTTGTTCAGCGGCACCACCAGAAGATCTGTCTGAGATCCCAGCAACCAAGTAGAGCACTACGGCCACGACAGTTCCTACGGAGATTAAGAGAACTTTAGAGCGCACTAGTTTCCACGCAAAAATACCAATCACCGCAATACACCCCAGTAATCCGCCACGGCTTTGAGTGGCAATAATGGCGGCGAGCAGCAACAAACAGACTAACCCGCTAATTAAGCGTTTGGATCGTGAGATGCCAGTCGTGGTGGCTTGGCTTATCGTAAAGGCGAGTGGGAACATCAGTACCAGTGCTAGATCGTTCGGGTCACCTAACATAGAGCCAAAATCGCGGCCAATAGTCACACGTGAGCCTTCAACAAGCCCAATGCCATTTACTGAGTTGTACACGGCAATAGAGCTTACTAAAGCGCCAGCGTAAATAATCGTCATCGCGGTTTTTGTGAGATTTTCAGTGGTATTTACTAGCCAAGTAATCGCAAGCGTCATCACGATGATTTTCCAATAAACGCCTTTGAATTCTGCAAGTGCTACGGGCCTGTTAGACGCGAAGATAATACCAATAAAAACCAATACCCAAAAAATGGCGAGCCAATTTAAACAAGGGTGCCAGAAGATTTTAAGCTCTTTACTGATTAATGCATGCCAAAGAAGAGCCGACAGAGCGCCTAATGAAAGCATCAGTGGTATTTTTAACGAATAGAGTTGAGGTATGGCTTCGTGAATTCGGAAAAATGAAAAGACAACGAACAATAGGACTAGCCAGAATGTCTTGTTTAACACGAATAATCCGGCCAATGGCACAAGAGCGAGCGCAACAATAACAGCGGGATGCGGCACGAAGTACCAGACAATACCGAGCCCGACACACAAGGCGCTGATCGTGATGATGACTGGCAATCTATTGGCTTCAGGGTGGACCATTGTGACCTCTATTCGCAAATAAACTCTTAATGACTCGGCTCGCAATTTTGTGAGACGTAGTTACGCCTGATGTTAAATATTGCAAAGCGAGTGCCAGTTATGCATTTTGTTTAACTAACTGATTTAGTGTTGGATTATTAAGTGAGGGCTTAGCCTTGAGGTGAGCTTTGTCATTTTGAGAATCAGTATAAAACTGTCTAAAGTACTTAAATCATCTAGCCCAAATGACCAGTTAACTACTAAGACGAGTATTAACGGTCGAGTTGATAGATTTCCAACAATTGCGGGACAACAGCTTGTGGCGAGTATTGGTCTTTCACGGTTTCTATCGCGTTACTCTTGAGAGAGTCACGTTGCTCGCTCGTCAATGACATCCACGAGGATAAATGCTGTTCTAGTACTAACACTGTTTCTGAATCAGATTCTGAATTGGCGAGGTAGCCATTAACTTGGTGCACGATGAGCTTAGGCAAGTTACCAACTGAGGTAGCGAGAACGGGAATGCCGCGAATCATGGCTTCTAATACCGCCATAGGTAAGCCTTCAAAGCGGGAAGGGATGATTAACAAATCGATTTGGCTCCAGACGTCGTCCATATTGGTCTGATGCCCATGAAAGGTAACATTATCAGGCTGCGATTTAACTAAGGCCTCCATTTCGGGTCCGTCACCAAAAAGCTCAAACCGAGCATCAGGAAACTGTTTGGCTAATGCGACAAATCGATCAGGCGCTTTTTCATGGCTTAACCGCCCCACAAAGCCTACATGGAATGGGCTTGATGAAGGGGAGTTTGTTAACCCGGTTGGGACTTTAACAAAGTTATTCAATTGATGGGTTTTACTCGGCACTTTCGCTTTAATCTTCTCACTGACCACGAGCGACTGATCAGAAAGAAAGCTGCTGTAACGGTCGAGCCAGTCATAAAGCCATACTTTGCCTGCTGGGGTTTCACCTGCGTGATAAGTGGTGATTTGTTTGGTGTTGTTAAAACACGGTGGGAGCTTGATGAGTTTACTGACCAAACTGGCTTTGTAACCATGAGCATGGATAAGCCTTGGCTGATAATGTTGAACTGCACGTTTAAGCTGTGTCGCGCTATTGCCGTTTGAATCTGAACAGCATAAGGCTAAATCGGAGAGGTAACTAAAAGGGATGTTCAGCGTATTCAACTTTTCAACGATGATCGCTTCAGGATTAAACTGAGTCAAAAGAACGATTCGAACAGCATCTGAATACTGAGCGCTTTCAGAAATCAGGCCTTGTGCTAATTCTAAAACATGCGTTTCTATACCTCCAAAAGTTTGGCTGTCGATCAACAGCCAAATTTCATGAAGGTTTACGTTGAGTACACCTTGGCTAGGCTTGATTGTACTCATCTTCCGATTCCCAAGCCTGCTTCTTACGGTAGACGGTAGAAGGGCTAAGTTCTAACAACACAGCAGCGTTTAGCACATTCCCATCGCAATGATTGATCGCGTGTTGAATGGCTTCGCGCTCTATTTGCCACATTGGACGAATAGCACCTCCGCTTGTTGTAAATGCGGGCGTCATCGGGTCGTTGTTAGCGGGAACAACTGACGATTGCTCCAACTCTTCAGGAGTAATCGGTGGCAACTTAGCTTCTGGTGTTTCCACAACAGCAGTTTGGGGCGCCGCTACTCGAATTGGTGTCACTGATTTCGAGGTTGGAGCTGCATCTATTTTATTAATCGGAGGCGGTAACATGTCTTTGGTCACGCTTGTTTCATTGTTCAACACCACGATGTTACGGATGATGTTTTGCAACTGACGCACGTTGCCTGGCCACGCATAACGCTTAAGTAGATTCTGCGTTTCTTTGTCTATTGATTTGAACTTCTTTTTGTCTTGCTTCGCGTACAGCTTTAAGAAGTAATTGGATAGCGTGACAATGTCACCTCCTCGTTCACGAAGCGGTGGCATCTCGATAGGCACAACGTGAACACGATAGTAAAGGTCTTCTCTAAAGCGTCCTTCTTCTACCTCAACCAGTGGATCGCGGTTGGTCGCACAGATAATCCTGACATCAACTTTAATCTCGCGGTTGCCACCGAGTGGAGTAAACGTACCGGTTTGCAAAAATCTAAGGAGCTTCTTCTGCATCTCTAGTTCCATTTCACAAAGCTCATCGAGAAATAGGGTACCGCCATGCGCTTGCATTGCTGCACCTTTACGGTCGGTTGTCGCACCAGTAAACGCTCCTTTGACGTGACCGAAGATTTCACTCTCCATTAGGTCTCGAGGGATAGCGCCACAGTTAATGGCAACGAAGGGCTTACCGTTACGTTGACTCTCTTGGTGGATCGCTTCTGCACACACTTCTTTACCCGTACCACTCTCGCCGTTAATAAACACGCTGGCAGTGGTTGGCGCGACAGAATCAATGATCTTGTAAACCGCCTGCATGGGTAGGCAAGAGCCAATGAAATTATGAAAACGGTCACGATCGAACTTGCTTTGCATGTTATCGACGAGGTTTTCTAGCTTAGCTCGTTTCAAATGCAAGCGGACAGAGGTCTTAAGTCGATCGGCTTGAATTGGCTTTTCCAAGAAGTCTTCCGCACCGCGCTGGATGAGGTCTACAGCAATATTAACTGAGCCATGTGCTGTCGCGATAATGACGGCGGTCGGTATTTCATTCGCACTTATCCAATCTAAGACTTCTTCGCCTGGCATGTCGGGCAGTTTAAGATCGAGAATAACAAGCTGTGGTGAGTGCCTTTCAATGAAGATCTTAGCTTCCGCGCCGGTTTCGACGTGAAAAATATCGTAGGGCTCGTCTTTTACGTACTGCTTGTAGAGTACGGCGAGTGAGGTGGAGTCTTCAACTAACAATACCTTAGGGCGCATTGTGTATTCCTTTTGAAACTTTATCCTAACTAATCGATAACATAGTGGTATGTATCCATCAACACGAGACTTGTGTATTTGTTATCTACCGCATGCAATCTCTTAAGAAACGATAGGTGTACTTTCTCGCGTTGTTGGTCACGATAGAGTGCCTATTAATGGTGACTATATTGATAACGACTATGTTGAGTTTTTATCTGATACCGACACTTACACTGATGAGCATTCAGAGCTCGCTGAAACCAGCCTCTTTTCTTTCAAGCAAGGCTTTGATTGAACGCTCTGCGAGTTCTAACAATTCGTCAACTTGTAGAAATGCGGCATCATGACTCTGTTCTAAACATTGCTTCTCTAAAACGCGAGCTAACTCACCCAAAGGGCGATTACCTAATGATAGCGCCGTGCTGCCAAGAGTATGAACCTCAAACTCAAGTGTTTGAGCATCGTTCTGAGCGACAGCCTCTTTTATGGCGACCAAGCGTGTTTGTGATTCTTCGACATAATGGTCGATCAAGATCGGGATAATATCCGTGAGTAAAGGGGCTGTTGACCTTTCGTGGTTAAGTTTTGTTCGAATGGGGACGCCTAGTCAAAATCGTTTTAGGTGCGGCGAAGAGTATGTAGCCTAGTCATTCTAAGCAAATATTCTTCAACAAAGCATAAAACGATTTTTGTGGGGGCGCCTAGCTGAACCCTTCGGGCAGCCCTTGTGGTTCATTTCTACTGCGTTAGAGACTTTTCATGTAGGCCAGCTACACGTCAAAGCCTCTTCCTTGTATTGATTTTCCACAAGATGCTGCAAAACCCAGCTCGAAAGGTCAACAGCCCCTATTAAGTTCTAGTCATTTTCTAGAATAATTTCAACTGGTTGCCGTACAAATAGAGCATTTAATTGGCATCTCGCTCATCTTGCTACTGGGTTTGTGACAAACCTAACGGACTGATTTAATTTTGTTTTCTCTTATGAAATATAAACTTAGGTGCCTATAAGCGTAAGGGCCGGTTGAGCTCAGGAGAAAACGAGGCCAATACAAATAAAAAAGACCACTGCAGTGAATTAACAACAGTGGTCTTAGAGCGGGTTAAGTAGTTTAGGCTAATCTAAATAGCTGTAACTCAAATAACAGTAATTCAAACAGCTATAATTTAAACAGCCGTGCTTTAAATCACGAAAAGTAGAACTACGAAGCTTTAGCTATCTTTGGCTTTGGGTCGGCTTCTACTTCTTCCTCGCTACTTTCTGAGAAGATATCAGCAACAGCGCTTCTCTCTAGTTCACCTTTTAGATTACCGTCTTCATCAACAACCGGAAGAGAGTAGTCACAAGACATAGTGTCTGGAAGTACTTCTTCAATTACCGCATCAGGTAAAACAGCAGGTACCTCTTCGTAAATCTCATCGCTGAAGTCATGAACAGAGGCATCTTCAACCGCGTCTTGTAAGCTCTCTTGTGTGACTAGGCCTTGATAGCCTTCGTCCGTTACGTGATAAGCGTAATCGTTTTTCAGCATCTTCATTTGTGCCAGAGCACCTTCAATCGTTTCTGAAGTGATTCGATAGAGAGGAGGCTGCATAACCGTTTCAACCGTCAATGCACGAGCACGGTTTACGTCTTTAACGAATGCCTCTACATAGTCATCGGCTGGATTCAGTAGAATCTCATGTGGCGTACCTTGTTGTACCAACTCGCCATCTTTCAAAATTGCGATTCGATCGCCGAGACGGAGTGCTTCATCCAAATCGTGGGTGATGAAAACAATCGTCTTATGAAGCTTCTCTTGCAGTTCAATGAGCTGATCTTGCATTTCACTTCGAATCAAAGGGTCGAGCGCAGAAAACGCCTCATCCATTAATAAGATTTCAGCGTTAGTACACAGTGCTCGCGAAAGCCCAACACGTTGTTGTTGCCCGCCCGAAAGCTGGGCAGGGTACTGCTTGCCGTAACCTTTCAACCCCACCGTTTCTAGCCACTCATTGGCTTTCGCTAAACGGTCTTCTTTTTTGATGCCTTGTACTTCCAACCCGTACGCAACGTTTTCTACCACGGTGCGATGGGGCATTAAGCCAAAGCGTTGGAATACCATCGACATTTTATGACGGCGGAACTCTTCTAATTGCTTGGTGTTGAGGCTCATTACATCAATACCTTCGACCATAATTTTACCCTGAGTTGGGTCAATTAAACGGTTGAAGTGGCGAATTAGAGTCGATTTACCCGAGCCAGAAAGCCCCATGATAACGAAGATTTCACCGCGGTTAATCTCGAGGTTAATCTCTTTTAAACCGACGGTATGACCTGTGTCCGCAAGAATCTGATCTTTGTGTTCACCGTCCTGAACTCGGTTCATAACAGACATAGGTTTCGGTCCAAACACTTTGTATAGACCACTAATTTCAATCAATGGTTTAGTCATGCTTGAGTCCTCCTAAATGCGCATTGGTTCTTCTTGCGTATGCCTGTGAAGCGCGGTCAAAAAGAATTGCGAGGGCAACAATGGCAAAACCGTTCATCAAGCCTAATGTGAAATATTGGTTGGTGATGGATTTAAGAACTGGTTGTCCTAGGCCTTTCACACCAATCATGGATGCGATAACAACCATAGACAGTGCCATCATAATGGTTTGGTTGATACCCGCCATGATCGTTGGCATTGCTAGAGGGAGTTGAACACCCCATAAGCGTTGTTTCTTGCTCGCACCAAAAGCGGTTGCTGCTTCAAGGACTTCTTTATCGACTAAGCGTATGCCTAGGTTGGTTAAACGAATCACAGGTGGGATCGCGTAGATAACCACGGCGATCAGCCCTGGAATTTTACCGATGCCGAGTAACATCACCACTGGGATCAAGTAAACGAATGCCGGCATGGTTTGCATGATATCAAGCATCGGTGTAACGATAGATTGAGCTCGATTTGAACGAGCCATCGCAATACCAATCGGAATGCCTAAGAATATCGAAACCAAGGTACAAACAGTAATGATACTGAGCGTCCGCATGGTGTCTTCCCACATTCCAAAGTAACCAATAAGGAGCAGAGAAACGACACAACCTAAAGCCAGTTTCCAAGAACGACTCGCGGCGTAGACAAGGCTTGTACAAACGGCGAGGACAATAATCCAAGGGGTTGAGATAAGAAGTTTTTCAAACCAAACAAGGAATGAAAGAAGAGGGTCAAATAGAGATTCAATCATTTCACCGTATTCACGAGAGAATTCACGGTATGCGCCATCTAGCGTCTTTTTTATGGTTCGTAAATCAGCGCGTTCCATCTCTGGAAACGTTGATAACCAATTGGTGTCAGCCATTTTATATCCTTATAGTTCGGAGCCACTTGTTCATGCGATGAGGTAATCGCCTATGAAAAGGGCTCCGAATCATGAATAACATCAAGTATAGCGACGTTATTTCCGTATTATTGAAGCTTAGTGCTTAGCCTTAGTGCACAGTGCGTTTCGAAATATAGCTATCATTGAAATATAACGGCTATCGAAATGCTGCGATTAAAGCTCAGCTTCAACTTTCTTAGCGACTTCTTGAGAAACCCATGGGTGCCATACTTCTGGGAATTCACTCAAGAAATGCAAGCTCGCTTCTTCACCATCCGCTTGATTGTCTTCCATCCAAGCAAGCAGGGAGTTCATCTTATCGTTTGTGAAGCCACGTTTAGTGAAGTAGTCATAAGCTTCAGGTGCACGTGACGCAAAACTCTCAGTGGTGATAGTGTGAACGGGTGAAGGCGGGTACATCGTCGCTTTAGGTGAATCACAGTCTTCTTTGGTGGTACAAGTTAAGAACTCTTGTTCATTAACACCACTACCAAAGTCAACTTTAACCATGTCGTATTTGCCTAGAACGGCGGTTGGCGCCCAGTAGTAACCAAACCAAGCTTCTTCGCGCTCATAAGCTTTTGCGATAGAGCCAGATAAGCCGGCACTCGAGCCTGGATCAACAATCGTGAAACCACTGTCTTCCAGCTCAAGAGCGTTAAACAAGTTTCCGGCGCTGATCTGACAGTTCCAGCCTGCTGGGCAACTGTAAAATGCTGATGTATCTGGGTCTTCAGGGTGCTTAAATAAGCTAGCGTTTTTACGTACACCTTCGATGGTTGCCATCTCTGGGTATTGTTTAACTAAGTAAGCTGGAACCCAAAAGCCTTCTTCACCGCCATTCACAAGTGCTTTACCTGCGTAGCGAAGACGTTTCTCTTGGACACCCTTGTCCAATGCGTCTTTTAAGCTGTTGCTCCAAAGTTCAGGTGCAACATCAGGCTGGCCTTTTTCAATCATGGATGTGCCTGTTGGCATGGTGTCGCCTGGGATAAGTTCGGCATCACACCCATAACCATGTTCTAGGATGAATTGGTCGATATTGGCGATCAGTGTTGCAGAGTTCCAGTTCATATCTGCGATTGTTACGCTGCCACATTCTCCAGCGTTAGCATTACCGCTACCGCTGGCTGCTGCTACTAACAAAAATACGGAGCTTAACTTGTATTTCATATTGAGTTTCCTTTCTCTTTAATAATACAACTAAGGTAACCAAGGTAAATTGATTATCTAAATTGCTCGATGGTGATCCTTTCCGTGTATTTGAACCATTTGAGCAGAAGGAGGGATGGGTGAAGTTTGAATAGATAAACGTGCAAAGTCAGTGAAGTGTGATTTGCCAATTCATCCACTGTGTTTCAACAGCCATCGGATAACTTTGTCAAACTATTACAAATTCGTCAAAAACCACCTCTATTTATAATCTTAGGGAATAATCGTACGAATTCCATCTTTGATGCGATTTACATGGCACTTTAACCGTCTGTGTCACATTACCGCTAAAGTTAGGCATGGGGCTGTTGATTTTTGAAGGGATTTAAAGGTGATAAGACCATGGTTGACGTGTGTGAAATGCGTTGAATGGTTTTTAAAATCTTATTTTCAATAATAATTTCGCCAAAAACACCCAATTTGGTTTTGGGGCATTTAGAGCTGTCGGGGGCTTGAAGTTTAATAGGATAGGTGGCTGTCATGGTATCAATGACAGCCATACAGTTGTACAAGAAAGCTATAGTTGTACAAGAAAGTTACAGTGGCGCGAAAAAGTTACATCGGCAGGTTTAAAAACTCATTTTGATACAGCTTGTTTGCCAAGCTATCGCGAAGTTTAGTTGGAAGGAATTTCATTCGATTGATTTGTCTTACCAACTCTTGTGTAAAGCTAGGTGTTTGTTTCATGTTCATCACACTGCCCATTAGATTGATACTCTGAGCATCAAGCAGCTTTTTCGCTTGTTCTAGGTGGTGAGTTGACGTTTCACCATAGGCGACAACCATCAATGTGCTGTCACAGGCACTCGCAACAGACTGTGCAGGGATATTCCCTTTGTTAATGTTGAGAAGCGGTGAGGTGTCGATGATGACTCTGTCGTATTTCTCTAGCCATTTGTTGACCACTTTTTGTAACGTTGTCGGGTCTTTATAAGCAAGCTGTGTTGATGCCACTTGAGGTGCCGGGACACCAATGAACATCCGGTGAGACTCAACATGTTCTATTAACTGCCCCTGTTGACTGTCTTCTAACATGTTCAAATCTTTGAAAGCGGGGTTGTATAAGTTGAGGTCAACATAAAGCGTAGAATGACCAGCAAGAAGAAAACGTTCTGCTAATGCAGTAGCAACAGAGGTTACACCGTCACCTGAATGACAGGCAGTCACACAAATCGATTTCTGTCCGTTAAGTTCAGAAGCTAAATACAGTTGCTCGACTTCGGCATGGGTCGCTGAAATTGTCATTATAAAGCTCCTATTAAGACAATCATTGTTGTTAGACGTAATATGTCTTCTAGACCTACACGAGCTTTTTCCATAAAGCTCTCACGGCGATCTGGGATGTAGATAGTGTCACCAGCGCGCAGTACTGGTAGGTTGTAAATATTGGCTGTTTTGCTGAATTCAACAAGGTCGAAGGTACGAGCTTGGCCTTGGCAACAAGACATATTCACAATGGTAATTTTCTCTACGTAAGCATTGTCAGTAGGGCCTGCCGCTTCTGCCAATATATCTAGAATCGTCATGTTGTCGTTAAACACATAGCGACCTGGGTTGTTAATCGCACCAAGCACACGAACGGTTTCTTCTTTCGGTGTGTCTAACCAGTTTTTACCTTTCTCCGGAATATAAATGGTGTCACCGGTGGTTACATTTGGCAGTAATGATTCGTCACCGGTTTCAAAGTAGAGCGATAGATTGAGTTTGCTTACTTTAGAGTAGGTTTTATCACGATGCGTGACACGAACGTTGTGTATATCGGCATCCTTAGTAGGGCCGTCTGCCGCAGACAAGATATCAAGGAAGTGCATGTCTTTGGTGAAGCGGTAACGACCGGGTGCATTCACTTGTCCAAAGATGTAGATCGAAGCATCAGAGCTTTGACGTACCCATTGAGATTTATTGTCTGAAGGATCTTGTGGCAAGTCGTGGACTCGGACGATAGAGCCGGCTCGAATTTGCGGCATCAGATCTCGAGGCGCGCCATTTCTGATGAAATCATCAAGATTAAACACAACCATCTTTCTACCCGTCACAACTTCAATTTTTGATGTGTCAGCGCGTAGCGTAGGGCCGCCAACGTGGGCCAGTAATCCCATGAAGTTCATTTCATCTGACCATTCAATACGACCAGGTCGGTTGACTTCACCGATAACGTTAACCGCTCTGTCTGGTGCAATCTTCAACCAAGACTTCTCGTTCATGTCGGTTTTCTCTGGAACGAAAATAGCGTCACCGGCTTTAATACTCGGTGGGTTAGAGTTAGGTAGACCTTCTGTGTAAGCCGCTAAATCGAATTTAAGTACTCTGCCATCCGCTTTGATCACACGTATTTGGCGCGATTCTGCAAATCGAGTCGGACCGCCAGCATTCGCAAGGATATCCATGAAGGTGGCGTCTCTTTTTCCTTCAAAAGCACCGGGAGCGGCAACTTCACCCATAACGTAAACCATGTTGGCGCCGGATTTGATCTCTTCTTCTTGCTTCGGCACAAAAATGGTTGCACCCGGGCGTAAGATTGGAAGTAGGCTTTCGTCACCAGAATCTAAATAACGTTTAAGGTTGAATAGCGTAGGCGTGTTGTTTGAAATTACTCGGATTTGCTCAACACTGGCATAACGAGTCACACCGCCCGAGCGCATTAGTACGTCGACCAGATCGGTGCTCTCTTTATAAGTGAACGAACCCGGTGCATTTACTTCGCCAAATACTTTAATTGAATTGCGAGAATCGGCACTGTCACCAGAGTTAGCAAGCTTAGCAGCATCGAATTCTTGTTCAATATTGCCTACTAATGGCGATGCTGGAACAAAAAGCGAATCGAGTGATTGCAGAGTAGGTAGCGTTGATTCGTCACCTGAATCAAGGAAACGCTTGTAGTTAAACTCTTTCTTGTCCGCGCCTCGCTTGAGAATCAATTTGTCCAGTTGTGCTCCCGGACGTAATCCACCGGCTGCGTAAAGCGCCATTTGGATGCTAGAACCCAATGCCAGTGTGTATTCGCCAGGCTGTTCTACATAACCTTGAACGTAAATAATGATTTGTTGTTCTTTGACGTACACCGAAGCGTTCGAAAGGTCTTTATAAGCGGTTGCCAGTGATTCTAGAACGACTTTGTTAAGCTGCTCACTGTCATAACCCGCAACAAATACGGCGCCAACTTCAGGAAGGGTAATGCGGCCACGTTTATCCACTTGGAACCCTGTATTTAACGTACTTTCACCGGGTACGTTAACTTGGATAAGATCACCGACTTGAACCGCGTCTGAAAACTCTTCGCTCGCATTCACGACACTCGTAAAGCTTAACGATAGGGTGAAGATAAAAGCGATCAATAATTTCATAATCCACCTCCCATTTTCGCGGCATTTTTAGGGGAGATAACTTCGATACTCACTCGGCGGTTAGTTAAACGCGTACCGTCTGATTCGCCTTCAAAAAGAGGGACAGTTTCCCCAACAGACACTGCTTTTATTCGCTGAGCACCTAAGCCAAAAATAGTTAGGTAGCGTTCGACTTGCTTAGCTCGTCCTAGTGCTAGCTTATCGTTATATTCTTCGGTCCCCGTCGCATCGGCATGACCCGTAACAACAAGGTCTAGAGATTTATGCTCTTTCAGTAGTGTCGTCGCCTCGGCAAGTCGTCCCATGTACTTGGGGTTGACTTCGGTAGAGTTTTCCGCGAATTGGTTGTCAACGTTAAGCAGGTCGTACAACTGTTCGATAACCGACAATTGCATTCTAAATTGGTTTTCGTTTTTTGGTGGTTCACACCGTGCTTGTGACGTCACATAGTCCAGTTGGACTTCAAGTTCGTTTAAACGTTTTCTTTGAATGACTAGGTCGTTTGCCGCATCTAGAAGCAGGCCACCTTGTAGTTCGCGAGCGATACGATTTTGCTTCTCTATCGCTTGCACAACAGCAGCGGGGAAGCACCAACGGGCGCCTTCTTGAATCAAGGCATCAAGATGTAATTTAGCCAGTTGCCAATCAAAACGTAATCCGTGTTCAGGACCAAGAGGCTCGTCTGGCATGACAGGAGAAAAGTCGGCATTTTGGTAATTAATAGAGTCATAACTTTCAGCCAAGCCGCCAGTGCCTTGTTCAGGGTAGCTAGTACAGCCACCTAGAACTGAAGCAGACAGAGAAAGGGCTATGTAGTTTTTCAGTATTTTCATGCCAACGTCCTATGTTTTTACTTTTTATTATTATGTTTTGTTACTTCTAGCTTAGTGGATCTTCATGAATTTGTAGGATTTTTTGAATTTACTGGGATAGCGTGGCCAATACGTAGCAAGTTCATAATTTCAAGAGGCTGGCCAGTCACATTTTCAAGTCGCATGTTGCGCTCGCGCTCAGTTAGGCGTTTGAACATGTAAACAATTGCGCCAACACCAGATGAATCTAAAAACTCAACTTGGCTAAAATCAACTTCGATTTCAGGGTGGCCATCATTTGAGATTACATCGTCAATATCGGTCTGAGCATCACGGCTACCTGCTGCATCTAAATCACCGAAGATAGAAAGAGTCAGTGTCGTTGTATTTAAATCAATCTTACGTAGTTCCATAGCGATATCTCCTTTTGAGTATGTATGGACAATTGCACTGAATGTGCCAACTTTTATGTTTATATTTTTCAATAACTTAACTTGATCGCTAATCTCTATCTCATATTGAGAAAGTCGGTTTCTCAATATGAGAACTAAAAATGGGTGAACATTTGAGACCCATAAGTCATTAATTACATGAATGAAATTGAAAGTTAAATAAGGTTGGCGTGTGGATCGCATCTTCTAGCAAAGGTTGCCTACCTACGTGTCAGAACACTTAGGATTAAAGGCGTTTGTTGACCACTACAGATATCAATACGGAGCAGATGATGAGATTAACTAAATTGGCGATAGCAACTCTATGGGCGTGTTCGCTTTCTTCTCATTCATCCTATTTACCTCCCGACCATTTGGTACTGGCCAATACATACCAACAAGGCATTGATGTTTCTGAATACTGGAAGAGTGAAAAGCTTGATGGGATTCGGGCTCTTTGGGACGGACAACACCTTTATACTCGAAACGGAAATCGCATTTACTCACCGAAGTGGTTTACAAAAAACTTGCCTAAGGTGCATCTCGAAGGGGAGTTGTGGGCAGGAAGAGGTAAGTTCCACTTAGTCCAATCTACCGTCCTCGATCATACGCCTAGTGACGTAGCGTGGCGCCAAATAGATTTCATGCTGTTTGATATGCCAGGGGCTGCTGGTGATTATCAAAAGCGCTATTACAACATCTTGCATTGGGTAAGCATGATTGGAGAACCTCATGTCAGCTACATTGAACATGTACCGACTCACAATGAAGAAGCTCTGTTCCATCAACTCGATAATGTCGATGAGAGTAATGGTGAAGGTTTGATGCTTCGTAAGATCACCAGTCGCTATCAAGCCGGTCGAAGTAATGACCTTTTAAAGCTTAAAAGGCATCACGATGCGGAAGCCACGGTTATTGGTTACAAAGGCGGAACAGGGAAGTATAAAGGGATGATGGGTTCGATTTTGGTTCACACAGAAGAGGGTGTGGAATTTTATATTGGAAGCGGGTTCAGTGACCAGATGAGGCTCGCACCGCCCGAAATAGGTAGCCGTATTACTTTTCGATACAATGGCTTTACTCAAAACGGAAAGCCCAAGTTTGCACGCTTTGTTAGAGAGAAGAGTGAATACTAATCTCTGAGTATAAACTAATCGCCCCCAAAATTATTTACAGCCGTAAGCGAAAAGAGCCCTGAAAATCAGAGCTCTTTTTGTATGCGATAACGGCGATACCGGTTTAGCGAGGACGAATCTAACGAGAGCTAAATTCTAACTGAACATCATCGTCTTGTTTATGCATCCAATGCAAACGCATACCAAGCATAATGGCAGCTGATGTTAGGCCGACAATGAAACCAATCCAGAACCCATGTGCGCCCATAGGTTCAACAATCCAATCTTTCATCCCTAAGATGTAGCCGATAGGAAGACCAAGTAACCAATACGCTACGAAGGTAATGTTGAAGATCGAACGCATGTCTTTGTATCCACGCAAAGCACCTGCAGCGATAACTTGGATTGCATCGGTACATTGATAAACCGCAGCGAACAACAATAACTGCATCGCAACGGTAACTACCGCCGTGTTCTCTGTGTAAAGTAACGAAACCTGCTCTCTAAACAATACTGTTAATGCCGCTGTCATAAAGGCGGTTACCAAACCGACGATGATACCCACGTGTGTTGCGATCTTCGCACCTTCAGTGTTGTTTTCACCCAACTTATGGCCAACACGAATACTCACGGCGGCACCGATGCTCATTGGAATCATAAACACGAGAGAAGAGAAATTAATCGCGACTTGGTGTGCGGCAACAACCAATGAACCTAATGGGGCTACCAATAGGGAAACCACTGCGAACAGCGTGACCTCGAAGAAGATAGCGGCAGCAACTGGAAAACCAAGTCTAAACAAACGAATTTGAGCTTTAAGTTGAGGCTTGTGGAACGTCCCGAAGATGTTGATTTTAGCCAAACGCTTTGATGTTAAAACGTAAGCGAACAGCAGAGCAAACATCACCCAATAGACGATAGCCGTTGCAACGCCACAGCCAACACCACCAAGAGCAGGGGCACCAAGTTTTCCGTATACGAACATCCAGTTAAGCGGGATGTTTAATAGCAAACCGATAAAACCAATCACCATGGCAGGCTTAGTTAAAGACATGCCATCAGTAAAACTTCTCAATGTTTGGAACAGCAAAAACGCAGGCACAGCAAACATCACCGCATTCATATAGCCGATGGTCTTGTCTGCCATGAGTTGCTCAATGTCCATCCATTCCAATATCAGCTGCGTTTGGAACAGCACGCCAATAATAGGTAACGAGATGACGAGCGCTAAAAATGCACCTTGCTGAATCTCAAATGGAATTTTGACTTGGCGGCCTGAACCGTTCAGTTGTGCAACAACAGGAACCAACGCCATCAAAAGACCTACACCAAATAATATTGATGGTAGCCAGATACTTGCTGCAATCGAAACCGCTGCCATATCGATAGCACTTACGCCACCGGCCATTACGGTATCAACAAAACCCATTCCAGTTTGTGCGACAGATGCAATCAAAACTGGTGTCGCAAGTTTGATTAGATTCGAGGATTCTTCTTTGTAACGATGCACAAACAACTCCAAATAAGAGGGAAAATTAGAATAACAGTGTAGGAAAGGACACTCTGAAGGAATCAGAGGCAATGATCTTAAGCTTCCACTGGACGAATCATAAAGAAATGTCACAATAACTGCTATGAAAAACTGTTATTAGGGCGTGTTGTTCTTTCGAGCTGATTTTTGCAGCGAGTTGCTGGGTATTTATATAAGGCAGAGGCTTTGATGTGTAGCTAGCCTACATGAGAAGCCGATAACGTAGTAAAAATGACCAGCAAACGCTGCCCGAAGGGTTCGAGCTGGGCGCCCCCGCAAAAAGCGTTTTACTCTTTGTTGAGGGAGATTTGCTTAGGAGACTAGGCTACTTCCCCCTCGCCGCGATTAAAACGCTTTTGACTAGGCGTCCCCATCCGAACAAAATTTCACCGCGAAAGGTCAACACGCCCTAGAATGCTAAATAGGAATCTTATGTTTACAGGTATCGTTCAAGGCATGGCAACACTGGTTGCAATAAACAAAAAAGAGCTGTTTCAGACTCATACCATTGAGTTAACAGATGAAATGGTTGAGGGATTAGCAATTGGTGCCTCAGTAGCTCATAACGGTTGTTGCTTAACGGTAACGGAAATTTCGGGCAATCAGATTGCTTTTGATTTAATGCAAGCCACATTGCGATTGACGAACTTGGGCCAACTGGATGTTGGTGACAAAGTGAATGTTGAGCGTGCAGCAAAGTTTGGTGACGAAATTGGCGGACATAGCATGTCTGGCCACATTACTCTGATGGGTAACCTCGTTGATGTGATTAAGACAGAAAATAACCGTACGCTTTGGTTTGAGCTGCCGCAAGAATCAATGAAGTATGTGCTGAGCAAGGGCTACATTGGCGTTGATGGTTGTTCATTGACAATCGGTGAAGTGGAAGAGAACCGTTTCTCTGTTCACCTGATCCCAGAAACGCTGAATCGTACTCTGTTTGGCGGCCGTGAAGTAGGCGAACAAGTAAATATTGAATTCGACCCTCAAACACAGGCGATTGTTGATACTGTTGAGCGCGTATTGGCAAACCAGAAATCGTAGTGACGGTTTATCAATAGCATTTGCCCCAAAAGCGACACTAAGTAAAAGTCGAAGATATTAAAAAAGAGCACATTAGGTGCTCTTTTTCTATTTTTGTGTATTTGTATTTTCCTAAGCTAGCCTCAAAATCGAGGTGTAGCTCTAAATCGAGATGTAGATCCAACTCGACAAGAGAGTAGGGGTTAGAAGACTTGTTCGTCGTCTGCATCAATCGAGAGATTAATTCTGTCTCTGACTTCATCTACCTGCATATCGAGGTGAATGGCATTGCAACACGCCGGGCAATCGTCATAAAAATCTTGGCTCCCATTAGAAGCATCGAGCGTTATGCTGATTGCATGCCCACAGTGGGGGCACGAGACATGTTTCTCTGTGTATTTATGCATGGCTAATTCTCCTCACTGTATCTTGTCCAAATCGTAGTAGCTTTAAAGATCGCAGTAGCTTGTATAGATCTATGCAGTAGCTTTATAGAACGCAATAGCTAGCTGTGATTGGTATTAAACGGCCTGTATCTTCTGAATGCATGCTTCAGTTTGTGCTAAATATTCGCCGCCAAATTGATTGCAGTGGTTAAGAAGATGGTACAAGTTGTAAATGTCTTTCCGATCAGTATAGCCAACGTCGAGTGGATTGACGCTCTGGTAACCTTCATAAAACTCTTTTGGAAACCCTTCAAACAATTCCGTTAACGCTAAGTCACATTCATGGTCGCCCCAATAACAAGCGGGGTCGTAACAGATTGGCCCAAAGGCTGAATTTGCTACGTTGCCGTTCCAGAGGTCACCATGAAGTAAAGAAGGACGAGGATTGTGGCCAGCAAGACGCATATTCACCACATCAACGATGTCATCAATATCACCGAATTCAATGCCTTTCTCTTTTAGCAATTGCAGTTGGAAGCCGATGCGTTGTTCAGAGAAAAAGCGACCCCATTTCTTATGCCAAGGGTTAGGCTGAAGTGTACTACCGATATAATTATCTTGGTCACAACCAAACTCTTTTTGCTCGCCCCATTTATGAAGCTGAGCAAGCTGCACCCCGAAATCAAAGCTGTTATTACCCGTATCAAGCGGCTTAGTTGGCAAGTAATTGAGAATAATGAATGAGCATTCTTTGGTTTTACCAATCAGTACCAACTCAGGCACATAAACGGTGGAGGTTTCTCTTAACAAGCGTAAGTTCTCAGCTTCGATTTCAAACTTAGGTAAAAATTCTCGCTGGTTCACTTTTACGAAGTAGCGTTCATTACCATCGCTGATCATATAGCAATCGTTAATGTCACCACCAGAAACCTTGGTACGTTCAGTAATCTGAAAGTTAAATAGAAGAGTATCTGAAAGTTGTTGAGAAATGGCCTGCCACATAGGAAATCCTCAAAGACTGAAAGTTAAAAAATTGAAGGTTAGAAATACTGTTTGTTAGCCATAGTTTAGGATAAATTTGAGCAATTTATAGACGTACTCGTCAATGTTCTTATCTGTTCTTCACCTTATGTATAATCAATTGGCTGATTTGTGAACTCGAACTGATTCAAGCTCTTTGAACTACAAACAGAAATTGGCAACGTAAAGTTATAGAATTGTTTGGAACTGGCCTCACAATCGAAACGGTTTTGGTCGAAACAAACTGGAAAAGTAGTTGGAGCTTGTTATTGTCTACGCATCAACTTAAATGTGCTATCAGAGTAGGTTGAAACGACTATAGTTAACGATAGGGCACGTGACCATCTCAGCTTGCTAGCTCTTTACTAACTCTTTAATAGCCGAGTAATGATGACGTGTAGAGTCTGCAAGTATCTTGACCAACAGACATCTAGCGACACATATATATGCAGCTATTGGTTTAATATTTAAGCTGAAATACTAACTAGGATCATTTTAATACGGTTTTTGGTAATAAAGTGATGACAAATCGCTTCATTTACATAGTATTAAGCAAGTACGTATTAATCTGCTCTTGAGCTTAAAACGGAGATTTATTGTGGTTGTAGAAACCGATGGCTATTTGGCTCTGATCGAGCACTTATCGTTTAATCTGGATGTCTTTACAAATAGTAATGGCGATACAGGCAATGAGAGTGTTGAAGACATCATCACAGACATGATTTCAACAAACATCATGGCTATTTTTGAGCAAAATCCAGAGTTGCATTCGAGTGTTCGTTTTCAACTTTTGAAAGAAGCCGATGCTGTGGTAGCGGATTTAGGCGAAGTATTAGCGGGTGTATGGGCTAAGAAAGCGACCAACGAGCAAATTGTATTTCTAGATGAATACATCGCGCTAGTGAAGAATCTATTTGATTCTGCTGTTGCTAAATACGACTAACTATTTGTCCATTTCCTCGTTAGTCATTTTTTCACGATGATTATGTTCACGATGATAGGCGTTTACGTCGTAGCTTTAAAAGTGACCTCGTTTAGCGGTTAAGACTTTAAACCGCTATAAACGCCTAAAGTGCCAAAACTTAGAAGCCCAATAAGGGTTATCCAACCTCGATATAATGACACCTTTCGATGTCGAAGCATGTAGGAATTGATTATTCCCTAAATACACACCTACGTGTCTTACCGTCATCGACGTTTTGAAAAATACCAAATCTCCGCTTGTTGCTTGTCCATACGCTATTTCTTTTCCCTTTTTACTCTGATCTTTTGTGGTTCTCGGTAGGGCTTGTTGTGTCGCATTTTGCACGGCAATTTGAACAAAAGCGGAGCAATCTACGCCTCGAAATGATGTCCCACCGAAATGGTATGGCACACCTTTCCACTGTTCATACACGCTCATATAAGCTTTTGTAGTCAATTGTTCTGACTTTGATAAGGGTTTCTGTGCGGTTTGACTAAGCTGAGAAGGCGATGGTGACGAGCTACAAGCAGCCAATGTTGCTAAAGTTATTGTAACTACAGCCATTTTTCTGAATTTCATATGTAACTCTTCTGACAAAAAACTGAAATAAAAACGTCATCAAGGACTTCTAGTATACGAACTAACTTAAGGATATCTCTTTTCGTAGTCAAACTGGATTTCACATGCCCGACACAAATTTATCAATAAAACCCTCACGTTATACATTCTCGCTCATTCAAACCGTCACTGCTGTATTTATTTCCATTCTTTTACTCGTTAGTTTTTTATCAATGGTTAGCATTCGGGGAGTTGAACGAGTCGGAGGACATTTTGACGCACTTTCAGAACAAGCTTTACCCCTTGCTTTACACAACGCCGAATTAACGCAAAGCGTATTAGAGCAAGTGAAACTTCTCACCTATAGCACCCAGTCAACCGACTTAGATGCGCTGAATTCGACAAGGGTTTCAATTGACCAACTCGCAACAGAGAGTAATACCACGCTTGAGGAACTCCTTTTTATCTCCCAATCTTTTCCTGATGCGATCTCTTTAGAGCAGCAACAAAACCTTATTGATGATATGGCGCAACTGCAAACCATGACTAATACGGTATTGCTGGCACAGATTGAGATTCAAAGTAAGCAAAACCTAATCGACAGTAAAATGGGCGAGTTCCGTTATGGCGTTGGATCTATCGGACCAGAAATGAACCGAATCAGCTCATTCTTGGTTGAAGACAACCCAGAAGCGAGCGATGCAGCGAACCGATTTACATCCAGTGCGTCTGCTATGGCGAACACCTTCTTGATGTTGATGATGCAATCTGACATTGATAAAGCACAAGACGAATACCGTCAATTGAGAAACCGAATCGCAGGCCTTAACTTGGCTTACAGCGATTTTGCCGATTGGCACCCAGACATTGCTGAGTTCGCAAGCTTGACGGCTCCGTACGAGATGGTGAAAGAAGGCTTTACCGAGCAAGGGATAATCAAACAAATCCTCTTGAAACTCGAACTGGTTCAGCAGCAAGAGCAAAACTTAACGCAAGTCATCACCCTAGCGAATACCGTCATCAGCACACTGAATCAGTTGTCTTCTACAGCCTCCCAACTGATTAATGAGAGTGAACTGGTTGTAAATCAAACCATCACCAACATTGATCGTGTGTTGTTTATCAGCGGGCTAGTGATTGCCGTAATCATTGTGATTTCATGGTTCGTGTTACGCCGTTGGATGAATAAAGGGCTTAAAAACATTACTCACCAGTTGAGTTCACTTGCAGATCACGATTTCTCTAAACAGAGTGAACTACTCGGGCCGCTAGAGCTGCAAGTTATTACTTCAAAACTCAATACGGTCGTAGATTCCACCGCTGACTCGGTTCGTTTGGTAACGCGTAATTGTGAAACGCTCTATCAAACCGCTGAAGTAAGTCATGATGCTGCCGAGCAAACCAATTCAAGCTTGAACGAGCAGAACGAATCGCTACAGAATATGATCGCCACAATTACAGAGCTCGAAGCATCCATTGGTGAGATTGCTCGTATCTCTAACGCATCGAATGACGACGCGCAGATAGCAGAAAACGAATCAGTCAATGGTAGCCAAGTGATCGGCCTTAATCAGAAGCGATTACAAGCACTCGAGCAATCTCTTAGCCTGAATCAAGAATCGATGACGGACTTGGATATTCGCGTTAAACAGATTCGTGAAATGGTCGACGTGATCAGTGGTATTGCTGAAAACACCAACTTACTCGCATTGAATGCCGCAATAGAAGCAGCGCGAGCAGGGGAGCAAGGTCGCGGGTTTGCCGTGGTTGCCGATGAAGTACGAAAATTGGCGAGTGGTACCTCTCAGCAAACCACTAATATTCGTAATATGATGAACGAATTGGTGGCGGCGGCTGATCGCTCACGTGCTTCTGTAACAGAATCGAGAAGCGAAATGGCGAATGCACTGGAAACCAGTGGCGATGTAAAACAAGCCTTCGAGAAAATCGAATTCGCGGTTAGCCAGATCAAAGGACGTGTTGAGCAAATCATGGTGGCAACCGAACAACAAGCCCGTGCGACTGTCGATGTAACGCATTCTATCACTCGCGTGTCTGAGCAGGGTGAGAAGACTAAACTTCAACTTGAATCTATGATCGAGAGTTCAGAGCAAGTTGGTGAGATAGCAGGGCACCAACAAGCTATGCTTCACAAGTACGTGCTGAAATAAACAAACGTACTGAAATAAACGAGCGTGAGAGGTAAGCTAGATAACGCAAGAGTTTAAGCACTAGCAGCACTTAATCAATAACTACGCTTATAACAACTATCGACACAGAAACGCCCTTAAATTCTCGGAAGAATCTAAGGGCGTTTGCTTTCGGATTCAGATAAGTTTGTTATTAAGATAAGTTTGGCTTTAAGGTAATTTTGGCCTCAAGATAAGCTTGAGCCTCAAACGACTTCAAACCTAGTTTTTCGTCGTCGGGAATTGAGTAAATGGCTGACGTAGCATCAGATCTAACCGTTGTTCTTTACCATCTTGAATCTCTGGAACGCCAATATGCACCTTATCGTGGCCAAGCTTTGGTTGAGCGCGGTAAGTCTTAAACCAGATGTCCCACACAGATAAAAAGAAGCCGAAGTTAGAGTGGGTTTCTTTCACAATGACCGAGTGATGAACGCGGTGCATGTCTGGGGTCACAATCACTTTTCTCAATCGCTTATCCACCCATAGCGGAAGACGTCCATTACTGTGGTTAAACATCGCACTCGCATTAAGAACAATTTCAAATATCACGACTGCGATAACAGGGACACCAAGTGCGATCACCAAACTCACTTTAATGAGCATTGAAAGAATCATCTCAATAGGGTGAAAGCGCGTTCCGGTTGTGACATCGATATCTAGGTCCGCATGGTGAACTCGATGTAGCTTCCACAACCAAGGAACACGGTGAAACACCAAGTGCTGCAGGTAAATGGCGCAATCTAACAGTAATACGCAGACCAGAATGGTGAGCTCTTTCGGAAGTGACAGGGTATTGAACAGACCCCATTGGTTTTCTTGTGCGATAACCGCCGCTTGGAATGCTGCGATAGGAATCAGAGTGGCTAATAGAAAGCTGTTCAAAGCAACCAACGCAAAGTTATTCCCCCAACGAAACCATTTGCTTTGAGTCAGTGTTTTTCGCGGAAAACGGTATTCCCAAAGCGCACACAATCCAAAAACGACAATAAAACAAACAAGGCGAAGCAGTGATGGGTCTTGCATGGGAATTCCTTCTATCATTCTAAGGACACTGTAAGTACAATCGTGCCACTTTTCTAGAGTTATCGTTATTGTCCATGAGAATCCACGCTTTTCACCGTTTATATCAACATCGTTTATCCATTGCTACCAAACCGTTTAATGCGCGCGGGTGTAAAGTCGTGCGATGTGAATTCTGTAAAATCAAACAAGACAGCTGTATCTGTGAGCATCAACCTAACGTTAATACGAATGTCGCGACTATGTTGATCTTGTCAGACAACGAAATCTTAAAGCCAAGTAACACTGGCCGTTTGATTGTTGATACGGTTAAGGACAGTTACGCCTACCTTTGGCATCGTACTGAGCCAAATCAAGAGATGTTGGATGTCCTCAAAGATGACAAATACCAACCTGTGATCGTATTCCCTGAAGACTATACCGACGACAAAAAGCGTGTTGTTCAAGATCTGCCACAAATGCGCGACCCAAACAAAACACTGTTGTTGATTTTCATTGATGGCAGTTGGCGCGAAGCACGACGTATCTTCCGTCGATCAGAGTATCTGCAAGATTTACCCGTGCTGTCGATTGAACCGGAATCGGTTTCTCAATACATGATGCGTAAGTCAGACAACGAACAACATCTATCAACGGCCGAAGTCGCGAGCTTAGTTTTGAAACAAGCCGGTGAAGAGCAGGGTGCTAAGACTTTACAGCTATGGTTTGAAGCATTTCGTGAAAGCTACATGTTGAGTAAGACACGTTATAAATCGGATCCAACCAAGCCAAGCCTGAATGCTTTCATAGAGCATACTAAAAGTGAGACGTCACTCTAACCTTTAACCGCTTTGTGCTGACTTGTTGTTCAAACAGATTCGAACACGAGATAAGTTTGTTATCTATCACGGTTTGTAGGGGGAGTGTTATGGATAATGCTTCCTAGTTGTTTAATTTAAAAATTTTATTTGCCCGAATTTAGGGAAAAATTGGAGAGATTTCATGTATTACGGCTTTGATGTTGGCGGCACAAAAATTGAGTTTGGTGCGTTCAATGAAAAACTTGAGCGAGTAGCAACCGAACGCGTACCAACGCCTACTGAAGATTATCAACTGCTACTTGATACGATTGCCGGTTTGGTAAAAAAATACGATAGCGAATTCTCTTGCGAAGGCAAAATTGGCCTTGGTCTTCCTGGTATGGAAGATGCGGACGACGGCACTATGCTTGTTGTTAACGTACCGGCTTCAACAGGTAAGCCATTACGCAAAGACTTAGAAGCGCTGATTGGTCGTAGTGTTAAAATCGAGAACGATGCGAACTGTTTTGCGCTGTCTGAAGCGTGGGATGATGAATTGAAAGATGAACCATCAGTAGCTGGCCTAATTCTAGGTACTGGTTTTGGTGGTGGTTTGGTTTTTGATGGTAAAGTATTCTCAGGACGTAACCACGTTGCTGGCGAGCTCGGCCATATGCGTCTTCCTATTGATGCATGGTTCCACCTTGGTGACAACGCACCGCTATTGGGTTGTGGTTGTGGTAAGAAAGGTTGTTTAGACAGCTACCTATCTGGTCGCGGCTTTGAACTGATTTATGAGCACTACTTCGGTGAGAAAAAGAAAGCGATTGAAATCATCCAAGCGTACAACGAAGGCGAAGCAAAAGCAGCTGAGCACGTTGACCGTTTCATGGAGCTATTGGCTATCTGTTTCGCAAACCTATTTACTGCACTTGACCCGCATGTTGTAGCTCTAGGTGGTGGACTTTCAAACTTCGAACTTATCTACGAAGAGATGCCAAAGCGTGTTCCTAAATACCTATTGTCTGTAGCGAAATGTCCAAAAATCATCAAAGCGAAGCACGGTGATTCAGGCGGCGTTCGTGGCGCAGCATTCCTTAACATTAAGTAATCGTTACTTACCGTTAACCTAGTTAAGGTTAGATAGTTAAAAGCACAAACAAAAATGCCGCAATCTCAAAAGAGGTTGCGGCATTTTTTATTGTTCGGTGTTTCAGTTTCTTTAGCTCTTAACTTCTTAGCTCTCAAGTGCAAACGAAAAGCTAGAAACTACAGATCGAGAAAAAGAAGCCAGAGGGCTTACTTCTTCTTTTTACCAACACCAAGGTTGTCTTTTTGCTTCAACGTAAGCTTAGTGAAGCCAAGCTTACGGAAATAGTTGTCTTGGTAGTTACGAACCGCTTTAGTATCAGAAATAAACTCAAGCTGTTGCTCAGTTTTTAGGTACTCAGTGATGTCGATGCCTTCGGCTGCAGCTACAGCTTCTTGGATCGTGCGGTGTTCTTGTTTCGAAAACAGTAACTCTTTGTCTTCGTCTTTGTAAGTGTACAGAATGGTACGAGCCATGGTGCTCTCCAATAGAATTATTACTTTGCGCGCACTCTACATAAAAACAGTACGTGGCTCAAGGTTATGATAAAAAATCTTAAGATTAACGCTCTTCACGCTTAAAGCTTTTTAAGCTTTTTAAGCTTTTTTGCATTTAAAGGAACTAACAGGTTGTCTTTTACGAAATAAACAGAAAAGAAAGCCCCATAACATCGAAAGCTCGATAGAAGGGGCTTCATCTATGTCTTGGCAATGAGCTTCTAAGTCAATTAAAAAGCAGCTAAGTCAATTTAGGTGTTTGAGCTTTGAATCAAACACGCCCTTGCAATGGAATGATCGTTACCGTTTCACCAACTTTCACGGTATCAACCGCTGGCGAGATTTCAATTAAGCAGTTCGCTTCGCTCATTGAACGCAGGATACCTGAACCTTGCTTGCCCGTCGTTTTCACTTCAAGCACACCCGATTCATTCATCGAGAACACACCACGGCTAAACTCAGTACGACCTTGGCGTGAACGCAGTTGTTCAGTTGCTACTGCATTCGCTTTCACTGGTGTCCAGTTGGTTTGACCTTGAAGCTTGCGGATCGCGGGTTCTACAAAGTTAATGAATGACACCATCACAGCAACTGGGTTACCCGGTAAACCGAAGAAAGGTTTGTTTTCAATTTTGCCGTAAGCCAGTGGGCGACCCGGACGCATATTGATACGCCAGAAGTTGATTTCACCTAGCTTATCTAACGCAAGCTTGATGTAATCCGCATCACCGACAGACACGCCACCAGAAGTCAAAACCATATCGGTTTCAAGCGACGCTGAATGCAGGATATCCATCATCTTCTGCTCATCATCTTCAATGATGCCGTAATCGACGATGTCACAGCCAAGCTTTTGAAGCATGCCGATAATAGTAAAACGGTTCGAGTCATAGATAGAGTTTGGTTTTTGCTCGCTGCCCGGTGCTTGAACTTCGTCACCCGTAGAGAACACACCCACTTTAACTTTACGCAGAACAGGGCAGGCACCAAAACCTAACGACGCCATCATGCCCATTTCAGGTGCTTCGATGCGTGTACCACGAGTAAAGACAGGTTGGCCGATTTCTAAATCTTCACCAGCCATACGGACATTTTGTCCAATTGAGATTTTCGCACCTGGGAAGCTAACCTTATCGCCATCTTGAACGGCTTGTTCGCGCATCACAACAACATCAACGCCTTCAGGCATTGGTGCACCCGTCATGATCTTAACAGCTTCACCTTGTTGAACAGTTTGCTCGTAGCTGTGACCAGCCATAACTTCAGCAACCAGTTGGTAACTATCCAGTTCTAAATCTTCACTACGAATTGCGTAGCCGTCCATTGCTGAGTTGGTGTTTTGAGGCACATTGATTGGCGAGATTATATCTTCAGCCAAAACACGACCGTAGCCCTGCAATAGTTCAACACTCTCTGTGAGATCGAGCGCGTCAATGCTATCAACAATCTTTTGTTGGCCTTGAGTAACGGTTAAGCCAGCAGGAGAGAACGAATCACAACACACTGCAGGCGTGTTGTCTTTTGAAGACGAACAAGAAGCGGTTTCGCTTATTTTCGAGGAACCGTCAAACGACTGAGCATATTCAATAATGAAATCACGAATCGCTTCTAAGTCACTGATCGCCATTTGTGGCAGTTCGGATTCCACTTGGCTGTCTGCAGCAATGGCAATAATGTTGTCATCGTTCGGGTATAACCAAGGTTTACCGACTTCATCTCTGTGCAATTCAATTTTAGGGAAAGCAATGTTCTTGCAGCCTTCAACCAAAATCAGATCAAGCGTGTTGGTATCGAAACGTGTCAGAAGGTAATCAAAATCAGCTTCGGCTTCTGGCGTTTCTGTCATCATCACGTGACGATTACGCGATGCAATCAACATTTGATTCGCGCCCGCTTTACGTAAGCGGTAACTGTCTTTACCCGGCTTATCGACATCAAAATCGTGGTGAGCATGTTTAAGAACACCCACTTTTAAACCCGCATCAGTCAACAGCGGAAGCAGAGCTTCAAGTACGGTCGTTTTGCCTGTACCGCTATAAGCAGCAAAGCCCAATAGAGGAAGGTTAGGGCGTTGTTTTGAATCTTTCATTATTGAAGCGTTCCGAATTGGGTGAGTTCTTCTGGCGTGTTCAGATTAACAAAGCAGTTAGGAGAATCGCTAAAATCGACATATTCCGTGACACATTCTTTGTATAACAAGATGATTTTACGATCACCACGCTCCAAAAACGCTTCTAGCTTTGGCAGAACACGTTTGTGGAATAGGGTGAATACAGGTTGCTTAAATTCGCCATCATGCGCGACAAGAATGTCGCTGTCTTCTTTAACTGCAGAACAAAAACGCTCAACAAGGTCGTCACTGATTTGTGGGCTGTCGCAAGGGACAAAGCCGACCCAGTCTGTACTCGCGTTTTTAAGGCCAGCATGAATGCCGCCCAATGGACCTGGATAGTCAGGGAAGGAATCGGAAACAACCGGAGCAAATGCTTGGTAACTGTCTAAGTTACGGTTGGCATTGATAGTGATGCTGACATCTTGCTGTGACAGCTTGTTTATAACGTATTGAATAAGCGGAGAACCGTTGAGCTCAACAAGTCCTTTATCTTTTCCGCCCATGCGGCTGGCCTGTCCGCCAGCCAAAATAACCCAACTAGTTTGCGTTGGAAGCAGCATAAATATTCTCTTGTGCTTTATCTTTCTGAATAACTTGCAGAAGCGGCGATTCGGTCAAAGTATTGTCTTTGATCCACCATTGCTTCTTACATAAGTCGGTTAACGCGTTAGTTTGGTGACTCGTGATGACTAAACTCGCGCCTCTTTGAAGAAGATCTTCGGCCATTATCACCAATCTTTCAATAGATTCTTTGTCTAAAGAGGCACTTGGTTCATCCATAAGCAAGATTGACGGCTTAAGAATCCAGGCTCGTGCCATTGCAACGCGTTGACGCTCACCACCAGACAACACAGAAATGTGTTCATCTGCCAAGGTTTCTAAACCTACCATTCTCAGCGCATTAATTATTTGAGCTCGCTTATCTTTTTGGCTCTCTTTGTTAAAGCGAATGCCATAAGCGACATTTTGGTACACCGAACCATCAAAAAGATAGGGGGTTTGATGCAGGTAGATAATGTCTTTGAACTTGAGCCTAGGGAATAAGATCTGCTGCCAGCTTTGTGTCGGAGACTGAATGCGGCCAGAGCTTGGCTGAATCAATCCAGACAATATTTTAAGTAGGGTCGTTTTACCCACACCATTATCTCCTTTGAGATAAATGGCATCGTTGGGGCCGATCGACAATTCGGGAATATGGAACAAAACACGCTCTTTGTAGCGCATTGAAATTTGCTGCGTTGTTATTTTTATACTCATGACAGCGTTCCTAAGTTCTTAAATAGCCTTTTCCTCTCACACTGGAAAGGAAAAAGTTAAGGGCTAATGCCAATGCTAATAACACCATACCGAGGGCGACGCCTTGAGCGAATGCGCCTTTGTGGCTTTCCATAGCGATAGCTGTTGGGATATTTCTTGTCATCCCCATAATGTTGCCACCGACCATCATTGAACAACCAACCTCAGTGACGATACGAGAGAAGGCAGCGATAGTTGCCGCTAAAAGAGGGAAGCGCGTTTCCCAAATTAACGTACACGCCACACGAGTCGTTGATACGCCAAGCGTGCGTGCCGTTTCAACCGCTCGGCGGTCACTGGCTTGGAGAGCGCCGTGCATCATCGCGACTAGGATTGGGAAACAGATCAGCATCTGACCTAGAATCATCGCCTTTTGGGTGAACAGTAATTCCCAATCACCGAGCGGGCCAGAACGAGAGAGCATCATGTACATCAACAAACCGATAACCACGGTTGGGATAGCTTGCAGGGTGTTGATCACCGATAACAATGCCCACTTCCCTGGGAACTCGGTATAAGCCAATAAGAAAGCCATAAGGATTGCGGGAACAATCACTAATGAGATGGCGGACAAAGATACGCTGAAGGATACCGCGACGATTTTCCACAATTCGTGATCAAAACTCACTAGTAGGTTCATTGCATCAATCGTTGTTTGCCATAGGGTCATGAAGTATCTCGTGTGAATCGATAATAGGTCTTTATCGGTAATGACTGATGTTAATCATAGCTGACACAAACTATTTGAGCTTGAATTGGCCAGCTATTGTTTTTAAGAGTGTTTCGTTAACTGTTTAGCTAAGTGTAGTGCTTGTTGGTTTTGACTACACCTTCAACGCTACGCTTTACTTACAACCAACGACTCATTGCTTACAACAAACTACTCTGCGCTCGCAACAAACAGCTGTTTGCCGTGCAGTTTAAAGTCGTTAATCAGTTTCTGACCTTTAGGGTTAACCAGCCAATCACTGAATACTTTCGCAGCTTGGTAGTTGATGCTCGGGTAGCGTTCTGGGTTAACAAGAATCACTTGGTAAGGGTTAAACAGGTTCTTGTCACCTTGGAAAAGGATTTTAAGATCCAATTTGTTTTGGTAAGCCAACCAAGTACCACGGTCTGTCATGGTGTAGCCTTGCATTTCTGACGCCATGTTCAGAGTAGGGCCCATGCCTTGACCAACACTGCGATAACCACCGAAGTTTGGTTCCATTTTAGTTTGTGCCCAAATACCCATCTCTTTCTTATGAGTACCAGAGTCGTCACCACGAGAAACAAAGGTCACGTTATTGTTCGCGATTGCTTTGAACACATCAGTCACTGCTTTTTGAGATTCAATCTTCGCCGGATCGCTTTGAGGACCAACAATGACAAAGTCGTTGTACATCAGCTTGCGAGGTAGAACCCCGTAACCTTGTTCAACGAAATTCGCTTCAGCCTTTGGTGCGTGAGTCATCACTAGGTCTACATCGCCATTCTCACCCATACGAAGTGATTTACCTGTACCCGCCGCTAGAACATCAACTTTGATACCAGAATCTTTTTCGAACTCAGGTAATAAGTAGTCAAGTAGACCTGAGTGGTAGGTACTTGTGGTTGTTGCCAATTTGATATGGGTGGTGTCTTCCGCGCTGCTAGCCGTGTAACTGACGATAGATAGAGCTGCAATAGTTAGGGGAATTGCTTTCATTATTATTATGTCCATTCTGTTATAAATGAATGACATGCCTTCAGTTTTAAAGGGCTCAAAAAAGGGCATGTGCATAAGACGCTAATTGTTGTAATTAGAAATCTACACCTTACAAGCAATCTTAATGCCAATAAATCATGCATCAGATCTCATTAAATTGCTGTTATTTCGGACAAAACTGCGTCATTTAGCCCTCTAAAATGAATCAAAACATGAGCTAGGACAAAATGTCGCACATTGTCCCTGTTGCACAAAAGGGTAATTGGTACACTCTGTCCCAACTTTCCCCACCGGCTAATCATTATGTCTATACCTAGTTCATCTGCACCCAACCTCAATCCGAACACATTGACTCAATATCAAGCGTTTTCCGTCTTGGTTGTGGATGATGAAATGGGTATGCAGGCTATTTTAAAGAAAGCTCTGGGTAAGTTCTTTGGCAAGGTATCGAGTGCGGGGTCGGTTGAAGAAGCCGAAATACTGCGTTCGAGCGAGCATTTTGATCTGATTGTTCTTGATATCAACCTGCCAGGTCGGTCTGGTATTGAGTGGGAAGAGGCGTTTAACGACAACGACAAACGTGCCGATGTGATTTTCATGACAGGTTATGCTGATTTAGAGATGACGATATCCGCGCTTAAGCTTGGCGCTTCAGATTTCATTCTTAAGCCGTTCAACTTAGAACAGATGATACAAGCGGTTCTGCGTTGTATGGATAAGCGACTTGACCAAAGAATGCAGTACGCGTTGAAGCGCGATGTTAGCCGTCATATCAAGACCGAATTGATCGGCAATTCAGACAAGACTAAACAGCTTAAATTGCTGATCAGTCAATTTGCACCGTCGAGAGCATCCGTTCTTATAGAAGGTGAGTCAGGTACGGGTAAAGAGTTAGTTGCTCGTGGTGTACATGAAGCCAGCAAGCGTAGTGGCCCATTTGTGCCAATCAACTGTGGTGCAATTGCGCCTGAACTTCTGGAAAGTGAGCTATTCGGGCATACCTCTGGTGCCTTTACTGGTGCGAAGAAAAACCGTGAAGGTCTGTTCAGAGTCGCAAGTGGCGGCACCTTGTTCCTAGATGAAATAGGTGAAATGCCACTGCCAATGCAAGCAGCGCTGTTACGTGTGTTAGAGCAACGTACTATTCGTCCAGTTGGCAGTGAGAAAGAGATCGCTGTCGATGTACGTGTCGTCGCAGCAACAAACCGAAACCTTCAAGAAGAGGTCGATAAAGGCCACTTCCGTCGCGATCTGTTCTACCGACTCAATGTACTTAAGATTGATGTTGTGCCATTGAGAGAACGACCGTCTGATCTGATAGAGCTTGTTCCATACTTCACTCGTCTTTTATCTAGTGAACTGGGTATGCCGGTTCCAAACTGGGCACATGAAGATATCTTGGCAATGAATGAATACGAATGGCCGGGCAATATCCGCGAACTTAAGAACTTAGTCGAAAGATGCATTCTTTTAGACAAGCCACCAGCACACCATTGGCGAGAAGTGAATGGTGATCCAGCCCCAACCAGCATTTCAGTGACGGTGTCACATGGGGCGGAAATACCAAACTTGAATAATGTAGACGCAGCTGAGGGTTACCCGAACACTTGGACACTCAAAGAAGTCGAGAAATCTCACATAGAACAACTGGTGAGTTTTCATGATGGCAATAAATCTGCAGCAGCGAGAGATCTCGGTGTGGCGCGTAAAACACTAGAGCGTAAGTACAAAGAATGGAACACAGAAGGCTCTGAATATGCCGATTAGACGTCATTGGTGGACAAAGTGGGCGTTCCGGTTCAAAACCATGGTGCGTTATCGCCTGCTATTTCTAACATCCGCTCCCATCATTCTTACTTTGTGTGCGCTTGTCGCTATAACACTGTATTGGTCAGTACATTACACGTGGCAGGGTGCTCTGATTGATGTCGATGAGCGTTTGGATGTTGCCGACAACAGTATCCATTTAATTCAGAACCAACAGGCCTATAACGTTCAAGCATTTGCTGAGTCTTACAACTTCCGAATCAAACTCACGAGTGATATTTCGAAAGAAGAGCTCACACGTTGGGTTTCAGAAAACAAATCTCGCTATGAACTCGATTTTCTACGCTGGCGTAGCGTCGAGAGCATGGAGAAAAAGCTTGAATACCTCAACCTGACACACAAAGAATCGTTCTTTAGTGTATTGAGCCAAAACGAACTCAACGATTTAGACCAAAACCTTGCCAGGCAAGCCGAAGTCCCAATGCTCAATAGTCAAAATGTTGAAACTCGAGGTTTAGTTAGCCGCACCGTTGTGTCGATTCGTGACAAGAATGATCATGTAATTGGTTTTCTTGATGGCGGGATCCTCCTTAATAACAGCACACAGTTAGTTGATCAGATCAGCAATCTCATTTATCCGCAACGCGAGGGCTTTAATCGCCGCATTGGTACCGTCACTGTGTTCCTTGATGACCTACGTGTCAGCACTAATGTACCGTTGAGCAGCGAAGAAAGTGCAGGGCGCGCAATTGGTACTCGTGTTTCTCACGAGGTTCATTCTAAAGTATTGAATGAAGGCAAAGAGTGGCTAGATAGAGCGTATGTTTACGACGCTTGGTACATCACTGCGTATCAACCGATTCATGACCAATTCGATAACGTCATCGGCATGCTCTATACCGGTTATCTGATTTGGCCATTGGTGGAAACGTACTTAACCAACCTTGGTGAAATCAGCATTACGATTGTGTTGTTGTTACTGGCTTCTGGTTTGATCGTTCACCGTGGTGCGCGTGATCTTTTCAACCCAATTGAACGCATTCACAAAGTGGTGAAGCTAGTCCAGATGGGGCAAGACAAGCGAATTGGTACTCTTGGTTTGAACGATCAACACGAGCTGACTTTGCTCGCTAAACAATTCGATAAGATGTTGGATTTGCTGCACGAACGTAATCAAGAGATCCAACAAGCCGCTTCAGAACTCGAATGTAAGGTTCATTCTCGTACTGCTAGCTTGAAAGAGAAAACCGAAGAACTCGAACTGCATATCAAACTATTAAACCAAGCTCGAGACAAGCTGGTGGTCAACGAAAAGTTAGCCGCGCTAGGCGAATTAACCGCGGGCATTGCCCATGAGATTAATAATCCGACAGCGGTGATTCTTGGCAATGTCGAATTAATGAAGTTTGAACTCGGTGACGAAGTCGCTCGTGTAGATGAAGAAGTCCACGCCATCATGGAACAGATCGACCGAATTCGAAATATCACACGAAGCCTGCTTCAATACAGCCGACACGGCGGTGTACAAGACGAAATTACGTGGCAACATATCAATCCAATAGTGGATGAAAGTATTACGCTCGTAAAAACAGGCGCGAAAAAGAAAGGCATTGTCTACGTATCACAACTGCATGCGAAAACGTCTGTGGAAGTTAACCGAAACCAACTTTTGCAGATTTTGGTTAACCTACAGATGAACGCGATTCATGCCATGGACGGACAGGGCACATTAACTATCTCAAGTGAAGACTGGGTGGAGAATGGCGTGTCTCATGGTGCAATCGTTCATGTCGAAGACGAAGGCTGCGGTATCAAAGAAGAACAATTGAAACGCATCTTTTCGCCTTTCTACACCACCAAACGTGATGGTACAGGCTTAGGCTTGTCAGTATCTCAAAGTATCTTGAGCCAAACTGGCGGTGAGATACGTGTCGAATCAGAAGTAGGCAAGGGAAGCCGCTTTAGTATCTACCTTCAGCAAAAAGCGACACCACAGTTATTGGTCTCAAACCTATAATTTTTTTAGCTTTAAGCTCGAATCGAATCCAACCATATTATCACCTGATAATATTTCTACTGCGCTTGGGCTGTTACATGAACGTTTCAGCCCAAGCACGAAAATCCCGCACTACTAAACTATCGCCAACTAAATCTCAACCTCTGCCTGTTTGACGAGCGCCTCTTTTTGAATATGTAACACAGTGTATATCTTTTGATCTTGATGCATATCATCTGAACTGTACGGATTTTTGATACATTGACCCCAAATTCATAATCAAAAAATATAATAAAGTCAGTCAGCTATGAAATTAAGTAATCTATCTATTAAATCAAAACTTATCTCCATCGTCATTTTATCGGTTGTTCTATTGGTAATGGCGTCATCTTTCAACCTAATGCAACAACGTGAAAGCTCAATGCAAGAGCGCCAAGATAAACTCAGTGCTCAAGTCGAAACCGCGGTCAGCTTAGCGAGTTACTATTACAGCCAACGTAACGTGCTCGGTGAAGAAGTAGCAAAGAAACAAGCGCTGCAAGCAATTGAAACGCTTCGTTACGACACCACCAATTATTTCTGGATCTTAAACCAACAACTCAACGTTGTTATCCATCCATTAAAACCTGAACTCAATGGCAAGAACGCAGGTAACTTTAAAGATGGTGCAGGTAAACACCACTGGCGTGAGATGGTCACCATTTCACGTACCCCAGAGGAGAAAGGGTTTCTTGATTATCAATGGATGAGCCCGCAAGGTGAACTCAAAGACAAGATCTCATATGTACAGCTATTCCCTGAGTGGAATTGGATTGTTGGCTCGGGAATCTTAGTTGCGGATATTCAAGACGCCTTCTATGCACTAGCGCTCAAAGAAGGGCTGGTCGCGGTTGTATTATCAGGCCTGTTGTTTGCTATGGGCTACGCGATTTCTAACAATATCCTTGTGCCACTTAACAAGCTTATCGACAACACCCATAAGATTGCCGATGGGGATCTTCGTGTACGCATGAACATGACACGTAAAGATGAACTAGGCGATATGAGTAATCAAATTGATACCATGCTCAACAAGTTACAAAGCACGCTTCGTACAGCGAATGAATCAGCAGGTTTATCCAGCAACATGGCGAGTCACATTGCACAAGCCAGTGAAGAGGCTGCGACCAGTGTTAACTCACAACATGCACAGCTTGAGTTGCTATCGACGGCAATGACAGAAATGAGTGCCACCATTTCTGATGTCGCTGTTAATGCTGAAAATACTGCCGCAAGCACCAATAAGGTTGTCGAGCACGCAAACCAGAACGACCAGAACATGCAAGTAACGTCTAAAACCATATCTCAAGTTTCAGAAAATATTTCGACGGCGAACGATCTCGTCAGAGACTTACAATCTGGTGTCACAGAGATAAGCCAAGTGGTGAGCGTGATACGTGATGTATCTGAGCAAACGAACTTGTTAGCGCTTAATGCGGCAATAGAAGCAGCCCGAGCCGGTGAGCAAGGAAGAGGGTTCGCGGTAGTCGCAGATGAAGTACGTAACCTCGCAAGCCGCACTCAAAACTCAACCAATGAAGTTCAATCGACGATTGAAAAACTGACTCAGCAAGCCGAGCGTACCTTTAAAGCAATGCAAAGCAGCAATGAGAAAGTCGATCACAGTGTTGTCGCGTCTAACGAAACTCGCCAACAACTCGATGTGATTGTGAATGAGCTTCACAACGCTAACGACATGGTCGCGCAGATCGCCGCCGCCTCGGAGCAACAAAGCACGGTAGCAACCGAAATGAGTGAAAGTGTCACAGGGATTCATCTAGCAGCAAATGAAGTATTGCAAGCTTCACAATCGCTCGCAGAAGACAGTCAAAAAATGGCGAACACCACCGAGCACCTTACTGATCAGTTGAAGTACTTTAAGGTTTAACCGCTAAGGTTTTTTTAAAACGGACTATGCCAGTCACAGGTTTCTTATCTTTAAGAGATGAATCCAAGAAGCCCATAAAAAAACACCTCCGTACTTGAGATAAGTTCGGAGGTGTTTTCGTTTGTAGATAACTGGATTGTTAGCTCGCTCAACAAAAGAAGAGCGTTAAGAAAAAGAAGCGCGTTAAGCCAATCTTGCTAATGTGCAGTTACTGAAATCTTCGGAGGGTTGATATTGTGCTTTCTAAACTCTTTCATCACACGCAAGGTAATATCGGTTTCAAACAGCTTCTCATACGCCGTGTCGACCACATAGGCCTTACAAGTTAACTGTATCGCCAAGTAATTATCCGTGATCGTCTGTTTGACCAGAACCGTAACAGGCTTCGGCAAGTGGATGTAACGACTTGAAGACGCCGCTTCTTGAATCAAGTCTCGAGCTAGGGTGATGTCTTCATTCATACCGACATAAAATGGAATTACCACCTGCATATCCAGCGCGCCATAGTTACCACTGGTCGTTACTTCGTTTAAGAACTTGTTGTTCGGGATCGTGATAATGTCGTCGTTCAGGGTTCTCATTCGAACAGAACGCAAACCAATGGTAATGATGTCGCCATAGTTACCTTCGAACGTGACACGGTCACCAACTTGAAAAGGTCTATCAATCATCACCGTAATACCAGCAATGAATGACGCAGCCAAGTCTTTAAGCGCAAAGCCGACCGACACGGCGAGGGTACCACCAATCAAAGCCAGTATTTGATCGTTGATTCGAAAACTCATCATGAACACAATAAGGCCGGTGCTCACGTAAATAAAGAACTGAGTAAATGACTGCAGTTTCTGTAGCAGCATTCGATATTGCACGAACTGACTACCAAAACTGGTCACCAACGAATTGATGAACTTAAGTAACAACCACATTGCGGCAATAACGATCATGGAGAAGAACACACCGCTCCAACGCACCAAGCTCGCAATCTTTGAGATGTTTTCTACGTTAGCTAACTCTTCCGTCGCAAAGGTCGGGAAACTGACAGCACTTGCCAAGCCAACAAATAGTAGGATAAATAACTTCTTCATTTTACTTCACCAGTAGATGTTGACGGTCGAGAACGTTTGTAATGTGGCGGAACCAGTGCTCAGAAATTCGAGCCTTTTCTTCATGCCAACCAATATAACCACGGCTTTCAAAATAACGTAGAATCCCGGTTATCTCTGCAATGCTCAGCTGAGTACATTCAGACAACACTTCCGGAGAAGCTATTTCCAATTGCACGATAGAACGAAGTACAGCCAACATAGGTTTTGGCATGTTCTCGAGTTCCTGCGCTTCAGGAACATGGAACAAACGTACCACCGCTTGATCTGTCTCTTTATTTCGGTTTAAAGAGAGTCGGAAGAAACGCAGCGCAACGGTAGGGTTGCCATCAGAGTAGTGCCACAAGATTCGATAGAAGCCTTGGCGTGCGCGTTCTTCTTCACTCATGTCATCTTGATCCCACTGCTTAGGGACAACTAAACCATCAAACGATAACGGCTTTTCAAGTTCGGTATTGATACGGCTATTTAGAAGCTCACCGACTTGTTTCTCTGTCCAACGAGGTAGGAAACACACCAAATCAAACAGCAGACGCTCACCACGCGCTCGATCGACAAATCGCCAGCTCGACTTAGCAATCGAAATCACGATACGGTGGTTCTTTTTAGAGCGACGCAGTAGGTTGGTTAAACGGATCAAATCAGACAGGCCGCCAACCATTGGCTTAACCAATCGCTGTGCATTGTCGATCGCAATCAAGTACGTGGTGTTACTTTTACGTAGGTGCGCCAGGATCTGAATCTCAGTCGCTTCTTCTTCCAAGCCGATGCTCACGGCTAGATGCGCTAAGAGCTCTTGGTAACCCGCGTAAGGGCAACTCACGTAAACAGGCTCTGCGTTGGATACTTTATGCAGCAAGGTATAAAGCAGCGTTGTAGCGCCCACACCACGTTCGCCTGAAACAATACAAATAGCAGGGCTGTCCGACATCAAATAACGAGAGAGTTGCTTAACCTCATCGCCCGCGTAATCAATTAAGGTGCTATCGATATTACCCGGCAGAATGTATTCATAGGTTTTGTCTCCTTTGATTCGAACCAAGTTTTGTTGGTTTTTATCAAGATCAGACTGCTTAGCCACTTCGATTCGAAAGAGATAGGCTAATGCTTGACTAAACAACGTGTAACTAGAAAGCAATGCCATGATTCGATGTTGGAAGTTGTAAACACTCAACCACACGATTCCAATTGCCGTCGCTAGTATATTAAGTAAGAAGGTTTCCTTGCGGTTTACCGCCCAGTTAACCCACACCGGACGATCAGAGATGTGTTGCAGCGTATCGAAGACTTTCGCTCTCCATAATCTAAGTACCGATATCGTGACCAGCACAAACCAGAAAAACAGCGCAGTGTAGATCCAGCTATAAATGGTGCCTTTACCCAGTGTGATGCTCGATATCTGTAAAGTCAGACCTGCAACAATAATACTCCAAACATAGCGACGAATAGTCGATAGTCTCAGCGCGATGACTTCTTGATTTGATGTGCGACCCAAGCGATACGCAAATTCAAGAATAAAGCTGATAGCAATCGAACCACCTAGAATCCACCACGTGAATATTTCTAGGAAAATCAGGTGCTGCAGGCTAGGGATGCTAGAAAGCACTCTCAAAGAAAGTGTGATAGCGATTAACCAAGCAATCGCACGCTCAGCGCGGCTGATATACCAAATCACACGAACCAGAAAAGGAGGGTTCGTTTTCGCTTCGAGAAAGTTAACTCGAAACAACTCAATCAAGCGAGTGCTGTTGGCAAGCCACCATACTAAACCGAAGTAAATGAACAGCACCTTTAGAGAAGCCCAAATGACAGGCACTGGAGAAATAAAAATGTCTTTAACTAATGCTTTAAAGCTACGAATTTGGAAGTAAACAAGATACTCAATATTGAGCTTGGTTAATTCCCACTCTTGTTTAAATTGAGTCACGCCGTATGGGCCAAAACCGGTTAAGCGCTCTTTATTCGCGGAGTTTGTCTGCTCTAAAAGATGCTGTTTACTTACGTTCAAGCTATTCAATGTGACGTAGCTCGTTTGCACGGAAAACCATTGATCGGAGTCGTTGTTATCTCTATAGGCTTTTACCTGTTGCTCGAAGGTTTTGATTTCCAGCTTTTGAACTCGCAGAACTTCGGCAAGTAAAATGTTGACTTGGCGTCTGTCCGACTGCTCCATAAAGAGGGGATCAGGTAGGGAATCAATACGCTTATCCAGATCTACAGCACTATTAGATACCTGAGGCTGAGATTGTAAGTCATATTCCAAGTTGGCATGACTCGGCCAAGAGAGAATGGCCAAAGTGAAGATTAAGAAGCGCGAAAGTGAACGCATAAAAGTCTCATAGAATTATGAGGTTAGGATTACTATAGTTAGTTAATCTTACTTTGTGAAATCCAACCCCGTATCGGGGGCGAGTACTTTATTCCCGTTTTGGCTGATTTTGTCATGAAATTGTCAGAGATTAGGCTAGTCTTGCCTATGTCTGTTGTTGCTTTGATCGGGTTAGTTTTACTGCGACCAATCAGCATACGATATATTCAATGGTTGGCATGATTTGGGACGTTATATACCGCCCATTATGGGGTGCTGTTCGATATTTTGTTTTCCCTGAAAGTAGATGTTTTTTTAACGACAAATAGAAAATCAAAAATGTGAGTCAGCTCAAACTATGATTTGGCTAGGTTATCACTCACTTAATGGTGAGTAATTGCAATCAAGACTTGCAGTTAAAGCCCCGAAGAAGTAACGTTGCGGCGTTTTTCACATTAAAAAGGTAACGGCATTGATCTCCACAGCAAATATCACCCAACAATTCGGCGCTAAGCCACTTTTCGAAAATATTTCAGTTAAGTTCGGCGAAGGCAACCGCTACGGTTTAATCGGCGCGAATGGCTGTGGTAAATCGACGTTCATGAAGATCCTATCTGGTGAACTTGAGCCAAGTGCAGGTAACGTAAGCAACGATCCAAATGAGCGCGTTGCTAAGCTAAACCAAGACCAGTTTGCTTATGAAGAATTCACGGTAATCGACACGGTTATCATGGGTCACAAAGAGCTTTGGGCTATCAAGCAAGAGCGAGACCGTATCTACTCTTTGCCTGAAATGAGCGAAGAAGACGGCATGAAAGTGGCTGATCTTGAAGTTCAGTTCGCTGAAATGGACGGTTACATGGCAGAAGCGAAAGCGGGTGAGCTTCTTCTTGCGGTAGGTATTGAAGAATCACTGCACTTCGGTCTAATGAGCGAAGTAGCACCGGGTTGGAAACTTCGTGTTCTATTGTCTCAAGTACTGTTTGCAGACCCGCATATCATGCTTCTTGACGAACCAACGAACAACCTGGACATGGACACCATCAAGTGGTTGGAAGATACGCTAAACCAACGTAACTGCACAATGATCATCATTTCGCATGACCGCCACTTCCTAAACTCAGTTTGTACACACATGGCTGACCTTGATTACGGCGCACTTCGTCTGTTCCCTGGTAACTACGATGAGTACATGACAGCAGCGACACAAGCTCGTGAACGTCTACTTTCTGATAACGCGAAGAAGAAAGCACAAATTGCTGAACTTCAAACGTTCGTTTCTCGTTTCTCTGCTAACGCATCTAAAGCGAAACAAGCGACATCTCGTGCTAAACAGATCGACAAGATTCAACTAGATGAAGTAAAAGCGTCTAGCCGTCAAAACCCATTCATCCGTTTCGAACAGTCTAAAGAGCTATTCCGTAACGCACTTGTGGTTGAAAACCTATCTCAAGGTTTTGAAGAAGACCTATACAACAAGTTCGATGCGATTTTCGAAGTAGGTGAGCGTGTTGCTATCATCGGCGAGAACGGTGTAGGTAAAACAACACTACTTAACACACTAGCGGGTGCACTAGAAGCGCGTACTGGTGAATATAAGTGGTCTGAAAACTCAAACATCGGTTACTACGCTCAAGATCACGCACATGATTTTGAAGAAGATCTAAACCTGTTTGACTGGATGAGCCAATGGCGTCAAGAAGGCGAAGACGAGCAAGTTGTTCGTAGCTTCCTAGGTCGTATGCTGTTTGGCCAAGACGACATCAAAAAGTCGGTAAAGGTTATCTCTGGTGGTGAGCAAGGTCGTATGCTTCTTGGCAAGATCATGATGCACAAGCCAAACATCCTGCTAATGGATGAACCAACAAACCACATGGATATGGAATCTATCGAAGCGCTTAACTTGGCTCTTGAGAACTACAAAGGCACATTGTTCTTCGTATCTCACGACCGTGTATTCGTAGACTCTCTAGCGACTCGTGTTCTTGAAATCAAAGACGGCAAGATCAACGACTTCCGCGGTACTTACGCTGAGTTCTTGAAAGCACGCGCTTAGTATGCATTAAACATGAATACGTAATACAACGTTAGTACGTATCCCTGATTAAAAAGGCCTCTATCTTTATGAATAAGATAGAGGCCTTTTGTTTTTCATATCCGTTTTTTATATCAATCTCTTTGTGTTAAAAAACGTCGAGTGGTTGGTCGCAAATACCTTTACTCATCAATACTTACACTGCTCATTAATACTTAAACTGCGCCACAATCTTCTCAAGCTTCACACTCACGTTCGAAACTTGTTCACTGCAACGAACTGACCCTGAAACCACGGTATGAGTATCACTGGCTAAATGAGCGATATCGGTAATGTTCCGATCGATGTCCGCTGAAACCATGGATTGCTCTTCAGACGCCGTGGCAATCTGGCTGTTTAAGTCGAACATCTCTCCAACTTGAAAGTGTATACCTTCAATCGCATTTACCACATCTTTGGTTTGGTGTTTAACTAACCCCGTTTGTTCTAGGCTTACCGACATCTTAGCGACCGTTTTTGCTATTCCAGACGTTAGGCCATGAATGGTCGATTCAATTTGATGGGTTGAATCGTTAGTCATTAGCGAAAGCTCTCTCACTTCAGAGGCCACGACTGCAAACCCGCGACCATGGTCACCAGCACGCGCAGCTTCTATCGCCGCATTTAGCGCGAGTAGGTTAGTTTGTTCCGCAATGCCTTGAATGGTAGTGACGACTTGGTTGATTTCACGACTCTGGTCTTCGAGCTGAACAATTAGGTTTTGAGACTCTGCAATATTCTCGGCCAGCACATTAATGCTGTCATTGGTTGCGTGGGTTTCTTGTAACGCCTGATGTGCATTGTCTTTAATCTTCTCAGCGTTCATTGCTGCGTTTTCTATGTTCGCCGTCACTTCATTACTGGTCATCACCAGCTCATTAACTGCCGTCGCTACTGATTCAGATTGTTGCTTCTGCTTTTCAGCATTACTCATGCTTTTGATTGCCGCTTCTTCAGAGCTACACGAACTATCGGTCAACACCGTCATCACGCCGGATAGCTCTTTGATGTTACCGTGCAGTTTATTGATGAAGGTATCGAACGAGTGAGCAAGTTGTGCGAGTTCGTCGTTGCCTTTGGCGTTCATGCGAACGGTTAAGTCACCATCTCCACTGGCGATTGATTCCATCATCACGTTTATCGCTTTGATTCGCGCAAGTATGTTGCGCCCAATGAACACCAACAATAAAGAGAGCAGGGCGACGATGGCGGCACCAAATAGATGCAATGTATTTTTGGTATGTGTACTCGCCGCTGTGATGGCTTGGCTTATCTCGTTTTGTACCGTTTCAATAGCTTGTTCTGTTTTGTGGACGTTGCTACGTAAGGTGCCTCTAAGACCGAGTTCTGCCGACAAGCCTAAATTGGTGTTAGCCAGAAGAAGCGTTTCAACCGCAGCTTTGTAATCCGAATAGGCTTGCTCTGTAGCAACCGAAGTTTGAGAGTAGGGTTCAAACTCTTTAAGAGCATCAGCTAACGCCATATGTGTTTGGTCATTAATATGAGCGAGATAGTGGAAGTCTTTTTCAATCAACTCTAACAGCGCAAGCTCTAAAGCCAAACTCGATTCAGATTCGATCGCTGATTTTAACGCGGTTCTTTTGCCATCTAACGCAGCGACAAAGCCTAAAGGTGCGGTCGTACGTTCAATTTTATTTACTTGTTCGACGATTTGGAGAAATTGCTTTTGATATTGATGGAGAGTGTCCGAAATCCGTGTCATTTGGTCAGACAGGTGCAGCTCATGCGAGGTGAGAGTCTGGTTCAACGTCACCAATCTTTGATTCAATGTGTCGGCGGTTTTATCGAAACGTTCTGCGTATTTTTGATCGTGGCGAGACAAGAAATCTTTCTCGTGTCGCCTGAGCGTTAGCAAGTCAACTGAACTCCTGAGGTTTTCAGTCGCAGCGCGCTCCAAGGATTCAAGCTTGTCTAAGCTAAACTGTTCGTAAATGGCGTATATGAAGACTGAAACAAACAAGGTGAGGTTGATTAGAATAAATTTACTGCGTATTGAAAGAGACAGCGAACGACGCTGAGGTTCCGATGGATTACTCATGGTTAATTCCCTTTAAGCCAGTGACGTTGATATTCATATTTATTTTGTAATTAACAGATTTATTTAAATGATGAATATGTAACTAATAGCCTATTAGGTTGTTAAAGCAAGATTCGTTGGTGGTAAAGGTTAGTTAACCCCTGATATACACAAACTAAGTGATTTGAGACGCCTACTTCCTTAGATGTGGCAAGATAAGATGCCAAAAGAAAAGTCCTCATTAACACTCATGTCGGCAATCTTTCAAATCGCAGGCATCGCATTAAATGAGGACTTTCAGTTATTTTAAGTAGTTAGCTGACTATATCGTTAACAGTTGCTAGTGACTCCCGAATTCAACTCCGAACTGCGACACTCTTAATTTTCAAGCAGCCGACATCATTTCTTTAAATAGGACAGCTGGCTGCTTGAACCCCAAACACTTTTTCGGACGATAGTTAATCCGTTGTT
>NZ_JACJFF010000350.1:0-480 GCF_014164465.1 Vibrio sp. SG41-7
CCATGCAAAACCAGAAAAACCTGATTCAGGCCACTGCTGACTTTGAGCACTGGCGACAAACCCGCATTAATAAACATGCCAGAATCCCCGATGAGCTACGCTGCTTGGCACTCAAGCTGCTTGAAGAATATCCGATCAGTCACGTGACCAAAGCACTACGGATCTGCACTACCCAGCTTAATGATTGGCGCAAGCAACTTCCCGTTAAGTCGTCCGCTCCTGATTTTGTTCCGTTACAGCTAGAGCCTGATTTACTACCTAAATCAGACCTGAGCCTTCAACTCACTCTTCCTAATTCAAGTCAGATCCGTATCAGCGGCCTGGTCTCTCCTGACTTATTGCGAGCTCTGATACAAGAAGCAGGAGAAGTAAAATGATCCACCTGACTGCTGAGAGTAAAATCCTGCTTGCGACTCAACCAGCCGATTTTCGCTGTGGTATCGATGGACTCGCCGCCCTGTGTCGTCATCAGCTAAAACA
>NZ_JACJFF010000351.1:0-480 GCF_014164465.1 Vibrio sp. SG41-7
ACCAAGGTTTTTGGTTGTCATCAAGAAGGGTTAATTCTTGATGACTGTTTGCCGGACTCAATTTACTTTTTGTTTCCACTTTTTAATAAAAAGTAGAATCAAAAAATGAACAATCATTTCTGATCATTCGAATACAAGACACTTGAATGTGTTTGTTGTGTCTATCTAATGAAAGATAAACATTGAGAACTTTTAAATTTGATTGAATTACTCGTAAGTAAATCAATCAGTCAGCTTTCCAAATTGTTAAAGAGCATGAGACTTTAAGAACCAGTGTTCTAAAATTCACATTTTCTAAAGACTCTCAGGGTCAAACATACCAACCAACGACAAAAGAAGTGGTTTGGATATGAATATAACCAAGAATTTTTAGAGAATGGTGGGCGATACCGGGCTCGAACCAGTGACCCCCTGCTTGTAAGGCAGGTGCTCTCCCAACTGAGCTAATCGCCCACGATAGTTTTAATTCCTTCGCGGAGA
>NZ_JACJFF010000352.1:0-478 GCF_014164465.1 Vibrio sp. SG41-7
TCGCTGTTTCTGAGAGTGAACGTTTGTGGTATCCATACCGCTCTTTCCAATACTTATTTGAGCCGTATAATTTCTGGCAACCCACGGCGAGATTTCGAGGGTGACCACGCTCCCAGAAGGCTGCCTCTTCTCTTGGGGGAATAAGCGCAATGGCTCCCTTAATCTTAATAGCAGCGTGACACGCTCTCGTGTCGTAAGCGCTATCCTCAGACACCTCAAAGATACTTCGGCGTGTTTGTTTCAGTAAGTTCGGGAGTACTTCTCCATCTGTAACCGTCGATAAACTTAGCTCGGCGGCAATGATCTCATGAGTGTTTGTATCGACTGCAATATGCAGCTTTCGCCAGACTCTACGCTTGCCATCCGTCCCGTGTTTTTTGACTTTCCATTCACCTTCGCCATAAACCTTAAGGCCAGTAGCATCAATGGCTAGATGCTGTATCGCTCCTCTCGTTTTAGTCTTAAATAAAACCTCAAC
>NZ_JACJFF010000353.1:0-475 GCF_014164465.1 Vibrio sp. SG41-7
CTTGTCTATGAACAAATACTCTATTCACGCTCATCTTCCTCAGCGAAAAAGGTCATCGATGAAGACTATGCAGGCATTGTGGTTAGCGACCAGTGCCCAAGCTATAACTGGATAGCCGCAGACCGTCATCAGTTATGTTGGGCACATGTGAAGCGCAATCTTCAGCAAATGGCAGATTATAGTGGCGGTGGCCACACCGCTTATATTGGCAAACATCTTTGCTTACTGACGAACGCCATTTTCCATACTCGGCATCGTTATGAGCAAGGTGAATTGGGTTATTCGCTGTACTTGCGGCGAATGCACAGGCTACAAAAGTCGTTCGATCATTGGTTGAGTAAAGGGACAGATGTGATGGTCAAGCGGTATCGAGGGCGATGCAAGTTACTGCTCAAACATAGAGAGAGCTTGTGGGTTTTCCTCAAGAAAACGTCAATCCCCTTAACCAATAATGAAGCCGAGCGATGTATTAGAG
>NZ_JACJFF010000354.1:0-462 GCF_014164465.1 Vibrio sp. SG41-7
TTAGGGGCTTTCTTTCTGCTCATAACAAACAGGATGAAGCACTGGAATGATCACTCAATAGTAAAAAGTGGATCAAGTGCTGAGTGTCACACTTTTTCTGTCAATAGGGGCTTGGTGAACACTTAGAACGTCAGGCAAAGCTGGCGTTGAATAGAGGGTGAAAGTCCCTTCCGGGTAAGAGTTAGCCACTCGCCCGGTCCTCGAGCTATGCGCAGTGTCAGGTAACTGGCAATGTGAAGTGTTAGTAGAGGCATCTGTAGGCCAGGTATTGAGCCACGTTATCACCATATAGGAGGCGGTGATGTTGTTAAGTGAAACAGAAACCAACAATTGCCTGAGCGTAAAAGGCAAGCTCAAGGCAATGCCTCCCGGGGTCGGAGACCCTGTGCATGCAGAGAAATTCAACGTACGGAACCTGAGAGATCCTGTTCGGGCCTTTCTAACGGAAGGAGCCTGTAGTGC
>NZ_JACJFF010000355.1:0-461 GCF_014164465.1 Vibrio sp. SG41-7
GCACTGTGATTTATTTGTTCAGCCAGTCGCAGCCTGACTCCGTCAGAGAACTGATCTTTGCCCAGATTCAGGCTTTTATCCAATGGATGCACCCCCTTCATTTTGCGCTGGCTATAACGTTTGCGAGTGACTTTTACTTCACCAAATAAGCTGGTAATAGTTCTTTGGGTATTTTCACGGCAGTGAATTAGTTTTTCGCCACTGGCATTAGCTAGCTCGTACAGCCTGGTTTCTTGTAAAGCTCTCAGGTCGAGGTGTCCCTGTAGTAAGCGACGCAGCAGTTCATGCCCCTCTTGTTGTATATATTTCTCAATATCACCGTGCTCTTGATTGAGAGGAGGAGCTGAACTCAGGTGGTCGACCATGGCATTTAATTGCTCGGAGGCGTCAGAAAAGAATGAAAGATCTTGTGAGTTAACGTATGCTGCGGTCATAAAGAGGCCTTTTTGGGGAGTTATTGT
>NZ_JACJFF010000356.1:0-452 GCF_014164465.1 Vibrio sp. SG41-7
TGTCGTTTCCGCTCGACTTGCATGTGTTAGGCCTGCCGCCAGCGTTCAATCTGAGCCATGATCAAACTCTTCAATTTAAGATTTTGTGACTCAACGAATACTGACTTCAAAACTAATATTTACCGCTCTTTCGAAAAAGAACAGAAACATGTAATTCTAAAGCTATTACCATTCCAACAGAATGGTAATGAATTGACTGTGCCGCTTGTTGTTTTCACTTTTTAATAAAAAGCAAAACCAAAAAGCATTCGAACTATTTCTAGTTCAGGTCACTCAGTTCATTGAAATCAATTTTGATTCCGAAGAATCTGTTTTATCTAACGATAAAACGTTTTGATATTCATCAACGAGTGCCCACACAGATTGATAGGTTTAAATTGTTAAAGAGCGTGTTCTCTAAAAAGAGAACGCTTTCAGTGCCTTAGCACTTAAGCAGGACGCGTATAATACGC
>NZ_JACJFF010000357.1:0-452 GCF_014164465.1 Vibrio sp. SG41-7
CTGCATCGTCTGTCGTTTAGGGATATGCCCCCCTGTTGTACTATCTATACTAGTAACGGCATCGTCATAAGAGCCTCTTATCGCTTCAGCGACTGCCCTAGCACGTAAACCATCTGAGTATTTATCGTTCGGCAAGTTAAGTTCTGCGTCCATGGGGAATTGACTCGGCTGATGACGCTGGCTATAACTGTTCCGTTTAACGGTTACTTGGCCAAATACGCTCTCCAAATTTCTACTCTGAGTTGTTTTTAGGTGGGTTAGTTGAACTTTATCAGCCGAATAAACAGTTTTGCGTTCTTCATTAGTCGCTTTCTCGTCCAAAAAGCCTTGTAACAATTTTCTTAAAACTTCATGCCCTTCATCATGAATATAGCTCTCTATCGCCCCGTGCTCTAGCTCTTGAGCCTGTTTGCTTTCCAAATAACCGATCATGCCCTGAAGCTTTAAAAGAG
>NZ_JACJFF010000358.1:0-446 GCF_014164465.1 Vibrio sp. SG41-7
ATTGTTCACTAGATTGAACCATACTGGGCACTTTGATGCCGTGACAGGGAGTATCCTTCCTCGTCAATCGAATCATCGTCAGACTCCGTAGGTTGGGGAAGCGTTCATATCATTTCCCTAGCACTTACCCGATTTATGTGGTTATCAGGAGGAGCTTCCTCTCGCGATTCAGTTCCCGTCCATCAGATAGACTTTGTTACATTGTCAGGCTCGCTTCTTTATTCAGAGCCGTAGGGTCATTTGGTGATACAAATGGTTCGCTCTTTTCGTGGCGAACAACGATTCATACGACTTCATGTCGCACTGAATGGATTCACATACGTTCATCATACTGACTTATATGAACGCTTCCCCATTTGCTAGGTCATCATTAAGTTATTTTCAAACATGGTTAGGTGGCAGTTTTATATTCGGTCTACATTGGCAGACATTCTGCCGACCCTAAT
>NZ_JACJFF010000359.1:0-428 GCF_014164465.1 Vibrio sp. SG41-7
TCAACGCTACTGGAATATTCACTTTGCCAAAAAGACGAAAGAACTAAAGCAAACGGTGAATTATCTGGGTCGTTACCTGAAGCGTCCACCGATATCCGCATCGAGGCTACGTCATTATAGTGGGGGGACGGTGGTCTTTAAGTATCTAGACCATCGAGACGGAACGCATAAAACGAAGACGTTGACGCAAGAAGAGATGATATTGAGGTACGTGAGTCATATCCCGCAGCACCAGTTTAAAATGGTGCGTTACTACGGTTTTCTATCCAATAGAAAACGTGGTCGTCTACTTCCTCTGGTGTATTTAGCTTTAGAAAAGAAGAGTCTGAAACAGGCTGAGCCACTCACGTATGCCAAACAATACAAAGGGTTTACAGGTAACGATCCATACCAGTGTGTGCTATGCGGAAACAGAATGAAATTTACAG